>CBDUVR010000174.1:0-3405 GCA_965370705.1 uncultured archaeon
AGCGTCAGGCCTATACCTCACCTCCTCAACATCAAACAACTTATCCTCTAATAATCTATTGAATCTTACAGGGGGCCAGGGAGGAACAGGAGGATGGGGTGGTTCAGCGGGCTCTGGGGGGATTGCGTACGCCTTATACCTGCATCAGTCCAACTCAACCAGTGTCAAGGAAAACAAGCTAAGATCAACGGATTACGCTATCTATTTATATTCCACATCAGGCTGCCTGATCTACAACAACCTAGTTAATGCCTCAGATTCAGTGAGTTTCGCAGGGACGGTTTACAGTAATTTCTGGAACACGACAAACCAGAGTGGGGTAAGAATACACTCGGACGGGAGCCTGATAGGGGGTAACTACTGGACGAACTCAGCCGGAGGCGGGTATTCAGACACCTGCATGGATGGGGATAAAGATGGCTTCTGTGATGAGCAGTATAACCTGACAGATGACGGGAAGAATATAGACTATCTCCCCCTGAGTGATAAATATAGAGGGCTTCCCACTATATCAGATTTAACTTATGACCAATACGTCGATGTGGATGACAGTTCCACAATAATAAGAATCAATGCCACCGATACCATGACAGGAATAGATACGGTCATGATAGAAGAAAACTCAACAGGCACCCCCACAAACCACACAATGAGCCTCGAATTAGGTAACAATTATTCCGGGATTTACAACTATACACTAACATACACCTCGCTTGGAGAAATCTCATTCAAGATATACGTTAATGACACGTTAGGATACCAGCAAAATACATCAAACCACACAATTTACATCCAGAACATCACACTCACAATCAACACAGACAAAACCGTCTACAACCCCGAAGAAAATAAAACCCTCTGGGGGCATGCAACCTTTCATCCCGACGAAACAAACGTAACCAACAGTTCGATTTTAATTTGGCTAAATGGAAATCCTAGTGGAGGTGTTCCTGCTTTATGTGAATGGAAATACAAAAAACCAATAACAATCCAGAACACAGCAGGAGACCTGACAGATTATCAGGTGAAAATAGTCGGGAACTTATCAGAAGAATACAATAACAACAAAATCCGGCAATACTGTAGCGACACAAGATTCACCTACTACAACTCACTTTCCGGACAGGAAACAGAAATCCCGTACTGGACAGAAACCTGCAACCTCTCATCATCAGGCACCGCAACATTCTGGGCAAAAGTCCCGTTCATCGAAAACAACGCAAACACAACAATCTACATGTACTACGGCAACCCATCTGCGAGTTCCGCGAGCAACGGAACTGCTACTTGGTTATTTTATGAAGAATGGGGTACAGACCATACAGGTAGTTATACATTTCAATCTCTCCCTTCAACTGACCCGGCTGGTTATAACAGGACAAGGTTATACTATAGAGATGATGATGATTTTTCTATTGGCGGAAGATTAATAACTAAATCATTTATAGAAGATTGGAGGAGTAGTACGTGGGGTGCTCATGGATGGTTTGGTTTTTCTAAAGAAAATAACGATTATAATCCAGAAAATGAAGTAAGGATTGGTACTCATTCGAGCGCCAGCACTGGAGCTGATTCTACTCACATAGCGTTGCGGCTTCTTACAGAATCAAGCAGCACAGCTTCGGCTACAAGTTGGTCCGCTGTTTCCTTCTCGTTAGATACATATTACATCTGGGAACTTACTACAACTTCATCTCAATGTACTGGCTATATGTATTCCGGTGATCGTGCAACTCTGAAATGGAGCGCGAGTCTATCTGATAATATCCCCAGTGATGTAGACTATTATGAATATGGTTCAGATACAACAGGAAATGCAAATATGGGATGGTGGGGTTGGGTGGATAATCATTTGGATTGGGGATATGATAGATGTAATCCTGGCTGTACTCTTGGTAAGATGAGAGCGCGAGTGAAGTGGAGTGCTTACGGAAAATACGTCTCCCCTGAACCTTCTACAAGCATAGGCCAAGAACAACCAGTAACTTCAACAGACCAGAACGGCAACTACAACCACACTCTACAGGCGCCATTAGAGGCAGGCACCCACACAATGAAAGTAAGTTTAACAGACGCGAATGGCATCTACGGTGAAAATTCAACGCAATTCACACAACAAAGAATCTCAATCAGAAACCAGCAGGCAATATCCCCGCAGACCCAGACATCTCATTTAATGCCGGACCAGCAAATAAACATCTCCTCCCTCATCTACAGAAACATAGACAACCCGATAGACACAGTCTGGGTAAACATCACCATGCCAAACACAACAGTAAAGACCTATTACTTGGACAACACATCAGCAAAGACAGCGACCCAGATATGGCACAAACTTCTGAACGTCTCAGAAGAATTCAGCAACCTTGCCGGGCAGTACAACGTAACCTTCTATGCGAACTCCACTCTGGCAAACACATCAGTAATAACCCAGGAAATCCCGGCTCCGGAAACAAACTTCTACATCCAGAACATCACACTCACAATCAACACAGACAAAACCGTCTACAACCCGGAAGAAAACATCATCGTCTGGGGAAAAGCAACCCTTCATCCCGGCGAAACAAACGTAACAAACAATTTAATCCGTATCCATCTCAATGGGATAGAACTATTATATAATTCATCTACCGGCCTGATATCCTCAGACGGAAACGAGTCCATTTCAACCGACCAGAACGGCAACTACAACTACACTCTCCCGGCGCTATTAGAGGCAGGCACCTACACAATGAAAGTAAATTTAACAGACGCGAACGGCATCTACGGTGAAAATTCAACGCAATTCACAAAACAAAGAATCTCAATCAGAAACCAGCAGGCAATATCCCCGCAGACCCAGACATCTCATTTAATGCAAAATCAGGAAATAAACATCTCTGCCTTAGTTTACAGAAACATAGACAATGAGATAGACAAGACATGGGTAAACATCACCATGCCGGACACAACAATAAAGACCTATTACCTGGACAACACAACCGCAAAGAACGAGACACAAATCTGGCACAAGCTCCTGAACGTCAGTGACGAGTTCAGCAACCTTGCAGGTCAGTACAACGTAACCTTCTACGCAAACTCCACCCTGGCAAACACATCAGTAATAACCCAGGAAATCCCGGCACAAGCAGCCACTTTCCACATCCAGAATATTTCACTCTCCATAGACTTGGATAAAACCACAGTTTATGAGGGAGGAAGCCCACTAGTGACAGGAATAGTTTCCGGGAAAGCAGTTTTGCAGCCTGATGATGCCAATGTCACAGGCAATTTGATTCATATTTACCTGAACGGAACAGAACTGTTATATAACTCAACCACAGGATTAATAGAAGAGAACGGGAATGAGACTCTGACAACAGATGCCTACGGAAACTACAACTACACATTCAAAGAATCTTTAGG
>CBDUVR010000175.1:0-3388 GCA_965370705.1 uncultured archaeon
GGAATTGTCACTGGCGTATTTACAGCAGAAGCTGAAAAGTACTCATATACCATGATTTCGAAACTTTCAATGTCCTCGGTTCCTTCTGAATTGTTGACCTTTATCGTTATATTGGAGATGCCGTATGTTGTCGCATTCACAAGCCAGTAAACATTTTTTGTATCGGTCTCTGTAATTGTTCCAAGAGACCTTATCCTCCCGTCAACATCCCATGCGCCCGGAGCAATCAACTCTGCATAAACATCGCTTGAGTCCGCAACATAACTCTTTATGACTGCCTTTATTGTGAAGTTGTTGTACTGGAATGTTTCGTTCGGCGAGTTATATTCCTCTATTGTTGGTGTGGCTGCGCAACCTGAAAGGGTAAGTGTTGTTGTGAAGTTTTCTGTGCTCACATTATAATAGTATGCTCCTGAAGGGGCTGGATATGAAGCAGACACATACGCGCGCCACTCTTGCGCCCCGGCAGTATATTCGCAAGTTGGGGTGAACTCATAGGTCGCGTTGCCTTCAGAGTCTGTGTATGCAATTCCAAACGCCTTCACACCGCCAGGATAGTTTGCATGGAGAAGCTCAAAATGGACTTCAGCTGACGGGCTCAGGTTGTATGTACCTGCTATAAAGTCATACACGCCAACAGAGAAATTCACCGGCACACTTGTTGTCGGATTGCTCTCGTTTCCAAGACGGTACTCTACGCTGACATTATCCTTCAAAACCGAGAACGTATCATAACCTGAAGTCTCCTTTGTGTTCAGCTGGAACTTGTAGTACCAGTTATTGTTGACGTCTGTGTATGTAAAGTTCTTGAACCAGTTCATTGTTGTGTTGAGGCAACCGGGAGCAACGCAGGTTATTGTTGTCTGATTGAAGCAGCCATCGCACTCAGTACATCCTGTCGGGGATCCGGATGCAAGAAGTACAGTCACATTGTACGGGTCATCATCACCACTGCTTGCCGAGACACTGAAGTTCCAGTTGCGATAACCCCACCCCTGGCTTGTTGGCAAAATTGATGGCTCATATAAAGTGTATACCGAGAATAAGTAAAACAGGCCCAGGTCGCCTGCCACATAATTTGACGTTGAGTTTGTGTAATAGTAAGATGCGTTTGCAATCATTGTAGTATTGTAGTAGCCTTCAGGCGTCGATATGTTTGTCTGCCAGTCGCAAGTAAATGCGTTTGCACCGACCTGTGTAACTGGCTCGCACTCAAAATCATTGGTTGAGTGGTTCGCAAAATACCTGGTATTTGCAGTCAGGGGATCTCCGCAGTCGTCTGTTGTTGCCCCAAGATAAGTTATTTGGTCTTTTTGTGTCGGGCTTGTGGAGTTGAAATTTTCATCAGGCTTCTGGAAATCCAAATTTATGTTGCCCCGGACAAAAGTATTTTTCTGCATATTGCTTATGTATGAATCATTCTGCTGATAGCACGACAAAGCAGAATCATTTACCTCTATCTTCCATTGCTGTTCACCGACTGCAAACTTTGGCGCTCCTGCATATTCGTTAGAACATGTTGCGTCATAGTTAAGGTTTGCATATGCCGAGCCATTGGTAAGCACAACATAGTTGTCATCAGTGTACCAGCCGGTCTGGGTGTTATTGTTGTATGTTACAGAAAACTTTATCGGAAAACCGCTCAAGTAGGTGCCATTAGCATCCTGCACTATGAAATTCATGAGGCTTTCCTGGCTCCCCATTCGATTAGCTGTAACACCATCTCCTGTTGTTGAAGCATTGTAGATGTAATTGACTTTTTCTTTGTCAACAGTGAAAGTCTGAAATGATGTGGTTTTGGTTGTTCCGTTGTAGTTCGTGGCATTGAAGAAGAAATAATTTGTCCCGTAATCAGTGCATCCGAAATTCTGGCTGAATGTCAGGTTCTGCCAATCACCCGGAGGTATTGTATAATTTTGCCGGCCCCTCGAGATCCATGGGCCTGCTGCACTCGGGCCTGTCCAGAGGAATACTGAAACATTGTTTATTCCTGTTGTATTTACAGACACATTGAATGTGAAGTTTCCCCCACCCCAGCCGCCTGAAGACGGCGAGACAAAGTCGTCATCAAGATATACCTGGACATCGCTTGTGAGAACGTCAAAGCTGTCAGTGCCTGCTGTCTCGAGGTCAAAATTATCTGTGTCTGTGTTATTCATAACAAACCTGTAGAACCATGTGCCTCCGTCGCTTTCGGATGTGAAATTGACATTCCAGTTATAAGTCACATTTACGCAAGAAGTACAATTGGTTGGAGTCATATTCGCACACTCTGCAACATCACCGCAGTTAGACCATGCACTTGAGCCTTTTTTCAGTTGCAGTACTATTGTCTCATTTGAACTATCGCCGCTTGTCGCAATTACTGAAAAATTCCAGTCAGGAATGTCCCACAAAGCAGCGGTCGGGTCAACGCTGTAGTTCCAGAACTCCCTGAAAGGCAGGACATAAAACAAGTATGACGCAGCACCGGAACTCAATGAATTATTTGGATAGTAATTATCCTTAGACACAAACATAGATGCATTATAGCCTTGTACCGGAGTGCTCATGTTTGTCTGCCAATAGCACTGATACGCGTTCGCACCGATGACTGTCTGGTTTCCGCAGTCAAAGCCAGCGTCTGTGCTGTAATTGGCGTAGTACTTTATTTCCTCATAATCGTATGTGGTGTTTAATGTCAGGGCATCTCCGCAGTCATCATTTGTGTAACCCAAAAACATTATGCTGTCAAGCTGAGTAACATTTGATGTACCGTCAGGGTTGTTTTGGTACATCATTATGTTTCCGCTTACATTCAGTGTTGTGCTGTATATCAATGAAGAATCGTTCTGCTGATAACATGTTGTCTCTGATGTATTGATGTCAATTTTCCAGTCCTGCACCCCTACTGCAAACTTCGGTGCTCCGGCATAATCTCCCGAACACGATGGGTTAAAATAAAGGTGGGCGTAACCAGAGCTGTTTGTTGTGTTCACAAGAGTTTCATCAGAGTATGGATTTGAGCTATCGGTCTCAACATAGAATTTCGTTGCAAAGCCAGACAAATATGTGCTGTTCTCATCCTGTATCCTAAAAATAAGAAGGTCTGTCTGGTCGCCGTTCCTGTTGGCGACAGAATCATCACCATAAATGTGTTCTACATTTATCTTTTCTTTTGCTATGTCAAAAGAGTTTGCTGTAGATGTATTGGTGTTTGTTGAATTGTCTTCAAGGAAGAACCTGTACTGCACAGACTCCGGCTCAAGGCCGCATGCAAATGTTGTTGAAAAGTCAAACTGTGTCCATGAACTGCACGCCACGCATTCCTTTTCTTCTATATCGTTCCATGCAGACCCATTATGTATCTGGAGAGTGACGTTTGTATCGTCATCGTCACCATCCATTA
>CBDUVR010000176.1:0-3379 GCA_965370705.1 uncultured archaeon
ATATGAAGAGTGTGCCTGTCGGCGCCGGGGTGTATATGTTTTTGAATGTGGCAGGGGAGATTATCTATGTGGGGAAGGCTAAGTCACTGAAGAAGAGGGTGAAGTCTTATTTCTGCAATGTTAAGCGGCATGCGCCCAGGACACGGATCATGCTTGGGAATGCGGATTCTGTTGAGTATATGCTGACGGATACGGAGGTTGAGGCGCTTGTTCTTGAGTCTAATCTTATCAAGAAGTATCAGCCGCGCTATAATGTCCTTTTGAAGGATGATAAGTCGTATCCTTATATACGCGTGTCGCTTGAAGAGGATTTCCCGCGCGTTTTTATTACCAGAAGGGTTGGGAAAAAAGGGTCAAAGTATTTCGGGCCGTACCCGGAGACTTTTGAAATTAAAAAAATCCTGAAATATCTTAACCAGCTTTTTGGCATACGTACGTGCAGGGACAAGAAATTCGTGCGCCTTCGGGCGTGCCTCAATTATGATATCGGGTTGTGCAGTGCGCCCTGCACCGGCAGGATCACGAAAGGCGAGTACCTGAAAAATATTGGGGATCTTATGCTTTTCCTGTCCGGGAAAGATTCTGTGCTTTTGGAGGAGCTTGAGAAAAAAATGCGCGCGCATTCAGAAAGAAGAGAATACGAGGCTGCAAAGCAGTACCGCGACAGGATCGAGGGGGTGAAGAAACTTTCGTCCCAGCAGAAAATAGTTTCGCAGAAAAACGAGGATATTGATGTCATTTGTGGGTATAAAGAAGACCGGACCACTATTGTCCAGCTCTTTTTCATCAGAGGGGGATCACTCATAAGCAAGACAAATTATGTGTTCCGGGATCCTGATGCCTGTGTGGAAAGCATCCTGAACTCTTTTTTGAAACAATACTATGCTAAGCACGAAATCCCGAAAACAATACTTATTTCGCATGATGTTGAAGACAGAGACATTATCGCCGGATGGCTCACTAAAGAGACAAAGTGTAAGATAAAAATAATAATACCAAAAAGAGGCGGGAGATATAAACTGATGCAGCTTGCGCAAAAAAATGCAAAGATGAACCTTGATGAGCAGGTTTCCAGGTATGAAAAAAACAGACAGGCACTTGAAATGCTCAGAAAGGAACTTGGGCTCAGGAACCTCCCGGAGCGCATCGAGGCGTTTGATATCTCTAATATATCAGGAAAGTTCGCATGCGGGTCGATGGTTGTTTTCGTTCATGGGGAGCTAAAGAAGAGTGAATACAGGAGATACAGGATCAAGACTGTCGAGGGTATTGATGATTATGCTATGATGTCTGAGGTTATTGAGAGAAGATATTGCAAGCATGATGTTCCTGACCTTATCCTGATAGACGGGGGGAAGGGACAGCTGAATGCTGCGCTTGGATGCCTGAGGAGATTAAAAAAGGATGATGCGCAGATACTTGGCCTTGCAAAGGGGCTTGAGGAGATTTACCTGCCTGGTAAAATAAGGCCTGTTAGTTTGAGGGCTGACTCTTTGGCATTGTATCTGCTCCAGAGAGTGCGGGATGAAGCGCACCGGTTTGCTGTGTCATATCACAGGGTGCTTAGGTCGAAATCAATTGCGGATTGATATGTTGAGACATTATTATATTTTCATATAGCTATGTGAATATGTAGATAGCCCGAAATATCTACATCATCATACAAATACATATAAATGAGATGAACATTAATAGTTCTATCTTATTTTTCATCGGATATCAAGTATGTGCTGACGATGAAATCTGCGGAAATTCAATGTTATTGGGTGTTTCCTGTACCCTTTTCCTATGCAATTGTTGCAAAGGGAAGCCTGAAATTGACCAATTGCATAGAAATTTCATGATTTTCCAATGAATTGAAAGAAATCTCGGTCTCAGTAAGGGAGGATTTCTTTCAAGCAGAGGGCTTCAAACTCTTTTTAAGGGTTTGGGCCGCTCTCTGGCTTTCCTGTTCTTAGTTTCATGGATGGTTTTTTAAGTTTTAGTCATGAATTAATGTAGGTGTGATTTTTTATGGAACTGATTAGGAAGGGTGCGGAAGCGAATATTTACCTGGACAGAAGAGGAGGAGCAATTGTCAAGGACCGGGTTGAGAAAGGCTACAGGGTGGAGGTGCTTGACAGGAACATCAGGAAGATGAGGACAAAGTCTGAGGCGAAGCTTCTGGATAAGGCGCGCATGGCAGGCGTGCCTGTCCCTAAGGTAATTTCAAGTGAAAAAAATAAGATTGTAATGGAGTATATTTCCGGTGATAGGGTAAAGGACATACTAGGCAAAGATAATGTCAAAAAGATTGCGAGGGAGATTGGAAAGATTGTCGCAAGGCTGCATTCGAACAATATAATTCATGGTGATCTTACTACCAGTAATTTTATATCTGCAGGGAGGCGGATTTACCTGATTGATTTTGGATTAGGATGCATTTCGACATCAGTTGAGAAAAAAGCAGTTGATATTCACCTGTTTGAGGAAGCTCTTGAGTCAACGCACCCGGAGCTGTATGAAACCGGGCTGGATTTTATGATAAGTGCCTATAAAAAGAATTATTGTGGTTCGGATTCTATTTTAAATAGACTCAAAGATATCAGAAAGAGAGGGAGATATATTACAAGATGAATATTTAGGATCAGAAACTGCATTCTATGTCGCAGTTCGCTATGTTTGGATGGGTTTTTGTACCGCTATCTCCGGGGCCACACGCAGTCTTTTTCCAGATATTGCAGGCGGCATCATCTGTTGTGGGCTTAACATTTCTGTCTGTGTCTGTTATATTATTCAAAACAAGTGTTATTAGAGCCAGTGCAACTACAAGAAGGACTACGATTGTTATCACAACATTAATTGATTTTTCAAAGCCTTTCTTTTCCATAACAAGTAATATGCACGTAACTCATATATAAAGATATCTTTAAGGTTGAGAATTGGTGGGACCCCTGCGATTTTCACCCCGGATTTCTTGAGCGAAAAAAAAGGGATTTGAACGCAGGTCTCCGGCCCCCGAAGCCGGAAGGATACCAATTTAGCATGTGAAGCACGCTGATGCGCGTTTTCGCATGAAGCTACCCCAAGGTCCCGGTAACTATTGGTGGGGCCCCTGTGATGTTCCCATGCGCCCGCATTTTGTTTGGAGACGCATGTTTTGAACACAGGTCACCAGCTCCCCGAGCTGGAAGGATGGACCATTTTAGCATGCGAAGCAAGCCAAAAGCCTGATTTTGCATGATTTTAGCATGCGAAAGATTGTAAGCGCCTGCTTTCGCATGAAGCTACCCTAAGGCCCCGGATGTTTTTTCTTATATGTCTATTGTCTATTAATTAACGTAGTTTTTTTAATGTTTATCTTATCCTGCGCAGAATATGCATTTTTATGCCTGTTGTT
>CBDUVR010000177.1:0-3350 GCA_965370705.1 uncultured archaeon
GTGTAGTTTGCGTGGTCTGGGGCGTTTGGGTTTATTATGTAGTAGCTGTAGGTTATGTTGTAGGGGGATGATGCTCCGTAGGTCCAGCCGAAGTCGATGGTATTTCCCCACGATGGCTCGTTGTTGAAATATCTGCTCCATCGGGCTGTGGGATAGCGGTGGGTGCCGGCGAGCGCGACTGGATGTGTTGTCCATGTAGTGTTTCGGGTGGACATCATTAGTTGCGTGTCGTAAATCCAATAGATGTGAGGGTTGTTGTTTGAGTCGATGGTTATTGATGATGATGCTTGAAATGTTGAGGAGTCAGGGTATATGTTTGTCCATGAAGACCATCCGGATGCGGTCCTGTTTGAGTATTTGATTTGCTCGTTTGAAGTGCTTATTGAGTCTCTTCCAGCCCATGCGACGTGAATATTGTCTGACTCATCGATTGCTGTTGATGGTTCGTACTGTGTGTATCCGGATATTTCATGTATATTTATCCAATCAGACCATCCGGATGCGGTCCTATTTGAGTATTTTATCTGGGAGTTTGTGGTGTGTGTTGAGTCTGTTCCGTGCCACAGAACGTGAAGGTTGTCGGATGAGTCAAGAACTATTGTCGGTTTTGACTGCGTGTAGGATGAGATTGGCTGGATGTTTGTCCATGAAGACCAGCCGGAGGATGTCTTGTTTGAATACTTTATCTGTGAATTTGCTGTGTGTGCTGAGTCTGCTCCTTCCCAGGCGACATGAAGGTATCCTGAAGAGTCAAGAACAATTGAAGGATAGTCCTGAGCATAATCTGAGATTGGTTGAATGTTTGTCCATGAGGACCATGAGGCGCCTGTGTAGTTTGAGTATTTTATCTGGGTGTTGGAGTAGGTTGCATCTGCTCCTCTCCATACTACATGAAGATTGTCTGAGTTGTCAACTGCGATTGAGGGATACATCTGGTCGTAGTTGCCTGTGTCCTCAATTGCGCTTCCTCCCATGTCAGACCATGTGTAGCCATCGTCTGTTGATTTTGCGACATAGATGTGATAATAGGTTGCGCTTTGCTTCATATACACGAAGTAGAGGTTACCTGATGAGTCGCGCACAATCTTTCTTGCATTGTTGTTTGCTGTTGCGAAAAGTGATTCTGTTTCTGAGAATGCAGGATCGTCTGGTGTGAGTGTGAATGTGTATTCAATTCCAGGAGTCAGGTCCATTAACTTGTTCCATTCTCCAAAACACTCCCGTTTTTCAAAGTTCCAGTCTTTGCATTTCAGGAGTTCGTATCCTTTGGCTATGGCTGTGACTTTTGCTTCTGTGAAGTTAAGTTTTGTTGGGTCTATTGCGTATATTTCTGCAACACCAGTTCTACCTGTTTCGGGGGTGTCGTCGAGGCCGAGTTCAATTGTATCGCCTGAGAGGTCAAGGTCGTTGAATTGTATTTTTTTTACCGGACCCTCTTCCGGCAGTATCTGTGCTTTGTATCTGTTTTCTGTGCCAAGGGATAAGATGCCTTTTTGGTGGAGGGTTGCTTCTTTTAGTATTACTTTTGCTTTTACTGTTCTTTTTTTTGCGTCTTTTATTGCTATTGTGGCTTTGCTGTTTTTTTCAGGTTCCGGTTCATTTGCTGCGGCTGATACGGTGGTCGGGGTTTTTTGGGTTGTATCCTGAGTGCTTTCATTGGCATGGCTTTCGTAGATTGGGTGGACTGATTGGAGGGAGTTTTTTTCTGAGATGTCTGGCAGGGTGATGTCAAACCATGTTGATGCGATGGTCGGTGTTAAGTTGTTCTCTGAGAGGTTGGCTGTGTATCTTCCGGGAATTGAGAAGTTCGGTCTTGTTAGGTATCTGTCGGTTGCGCCGGTTATCGCGTTTTGGCTTAGGATGAGTGAGAGGTTTTGGTAGATGCTTAGAGTGAAGTTTGTGGAGTTTGGGCCTGTGACTTCGATGCGGACCGGGGTTCCTGCTAAATTGGTCTTGTTTTCTACAGAAATGTTAAAGATATCAAGAGAAGTTGCGTGGGTAAAATAGACAAACAAGAGTATAAAGGCTATAAAGAAAGTTCCACTAACTGCGCTCCCCTGGGACTTCTTTCTAGAAGAGCAGTCGCAGAGGCATCTTATATCTCTCTTTCCCATTAAATGACCAATTCAAGGTTTATGTTATATCTCCCAATAAACCCTGAATTGAAGTTCGTTGGCCCTGATGTTTACTGCACTTATATTTTTGAGATATTATATGTGCTGTTTTTTCCCATATATTTTGCCGGGGCATGGTGTGCTTTGATGTATCATTGCCACGATGCATAAATCGCATGGTGGCGGGGATGTCCAGTGATTTACATAGGGCTAAGACCTATCTCCCTTACAACATTTATGCGAATCAACCTAGCTAGGTTAATCCGGAACTCCAATCCACTTACATGTAGGGAAGAAAACTTTATATATTAATATATTGCTGTATCGGTATGTTGTGCTATCGGCTAAGAAAGTATCATATTATTCTAATCTTACCTGAATATAAAGGTGTGTGGTGGTATGTTTGGATATTTTTATTGTTCTATAGTGATATAGTGAGATAGTATTCATGTGATTAATATTTTAAGTATTGAATATTAAACAGAATTTATGAGGCGTATAAAAAGAGAGTTCGTTATTTTTGCATATATTCTTTTGGCGATATTTTTTCTCTGGTTTATACTTGGATTTGTTTTCAAGACAGATACGCCTATTGTCATTATATCTTCGGGGTCGATGGAGCCTGCGCTTAGGGCGGGGGATATTGTGTTTGTCAGGGGGACACCTATAGATGGTCTTAGTGTTGGGGATATAATTGTCTATAACTGCCCGTCAAAAAAGGATCTGTGCGTGAAGGAGAATGAGCTTATTGCGCACAGGATTGTTGAGATAAATGAGGCAAATGGGATAAAGACCAAGGGTGATGCGAATGAGAGGGGGGACAGGTGCTTTGTATATTTTTCGTGGGTTAAAGGGGAGGTGTTTTTTAGAATTCCACTTTTAGGGGCGCCGATTGTTTTTCTTAGGCGAGTTATGGGTGTGGTTTAAAGAAAAAAGGGTGAATTGTACTAAGTACAATTCACGTCTGTACAAAGGATTACCTACTGACATATAGGATAAGGTCTATCACATATACCTTCATATGTGTCGAAAAAACATTCTCCAGTGACCGGATCCCATCTTTCTTTTCCGAGATAGTTATCATTTAGGTCCCAGTACATAAATTCCTCGAGACCTGCGCCAGGTATGCTTTTTTCGAATACTTTTGTATCAGCATATGAACAGTCCTCAAGATTAGGGTCAGGTGCTGAAGATGCAGTTACTGCAATTGCGGCGATTATTGCAAGTGCCAAAATT
>CBDUVR010000178.1:0-3346 GCA_965370705.1 uncultured archaeon
AAGCAGTCTATGTCTTCAATTGCCATCGATGCTGGCGCCTGCAGACTAACCAATATTAGCAGAGTTATTAATATTTTTATTTTCATACTGACACCTCAATCTAATACTTAATATTATTGCTGTTCGCACTTATATATTATTATTCTCTTTTATGATTTTAGAGGGCTAGTAATAATCCCATTCGAATGTTCCGTCGCCATCACGGTCGTCACAGACTCCTTTTGCGTCTGTTCTGCATATCCTGTTGCAGCAGACTTTGCCATCTTTACAGTCTTCGCTTTTGGTGCAGCGCTCAAGTGGCTGGACTGTTATTGTGGATGAGGCTTGTTTTTTGGAGGATTCTATGCGCTTGCCGCATCTTTGGTATTCAAAGTTTACTGTGGCTGTTATGTCTGCTTCAATGTCGGGGGTGAGGGTTAGTGCGCAGTCGGCCTGCTCGTCAGGCTCAAGTGTTTCCTTGTCGCAGTAGATGAATTCGTGGTTTACGTTGGATTCGATATCTTTTAGAGTTATGGCGGTTGCGCCTTTGTTGGTGATTAACAGACGGATATAGGTTGTTTCGCCGTAATCCAACTCAGTGTTTGTGATTATGGTTTTTATCCGGAGTGTCGGCTCTTTCACAGGCTCGACTACTTTTATGTTTTTGTTTAAGCTTATTGTGCCTACGCGGAAGAAGTCTTCTATTGAGTTGTATATTACATTGTGATGACCCCAGCTTTCGTAGACTGCATCAGGTCCGTACTGTATGACTGTCGGAACGCGCATTACAGCAAAATCGCAAGCAGGGCCATATGTCCCTTGGCCGACACCATAATAATAATATGTGCATTCAACGATAAATTCTGCATTTATGGTTGCTTCTGAACCAAGGATCATATATCCGCTGTCTGTTTTTTTGGCACCGGCAAAGTCCAAATTCTTTTCCTTGATGCTGCATACAACATTGCCGACTTGGGGGGCTGCATGGTGAACAGACTGAACACTTAGATTTTCGCCAACAGCACTTCTTGAGCCAAATACTTCTATTCCTGTCATATCGTCTTTGTAATTGGCAGGCAGAGGGTAAGTCAAATCATTATTGCATATTTTGTCTTGATCTGTGATTGTATTTTCATGGTATTCCAGTAAATCAAGAACGAATTTTTCTACATCATCTACCCAGTGTATCGGGGGAGAATCTTCTACACCGCCCCGGAACCACCATTCGCCTTTGTCTGTGCCTTTTTCGAATGTGAATGTGTCGTCTGCGCATATCTCGTCTCTTATGACATAGCCATCTGAGCTTACTAGTTTGGCGTCGTCGGGTATTGTTACCTGAATAACTGCGGATGTGACATATCCTGTAACTGGTGGGTCGCTGTTACAGTGGTAGCCTTGCTGGGCAATGCTTTCAAACGGGCAGTTTCGCGCGCTACAGTAATTACTTGTTGAACCAACATTACCTGTCTGCCCTTCTTCCATAGTGCATGCCCATCCCCACCAGCCCCTCCCGTAGCTTAGGGATACGTATAGGAATGAGCCCTGGATGCTGTGGGCTTGTTTTGGGATGAGTGCAAAAGATGCCAGGGTCAGGGCTGTTATCACTAATAGTATTGATAATGTTGTTTTTGTTTTCATGGTGGTTTCCTCCTTGCGCTGATCTGCGCTTACTTTTACTTTGTTTTTGCAGCGTATGCTATAAGCGCGATTAGTGCCACGACTACTAATATTATCAGCATGGAATTTGTTGATGATGGCTCTTCCCGGTCTTTTGGCGGTTCTGTTGCTGTCTTTGTGATTGTTATGGTTTTTTCTGATACAAGGTGCGCTTCTGTCTCTACTACTTTTAGTGTGTAAGTGCCGCTTTCGAGACCTTTCAGGATCATGTTTTCGTTTAGGGGACCGTTGATGTTTCTATGGGTCATGCGCACAATCTTTTCGTCGGGAGATGCGAGGGTTACTGCAACTTAGCCTTCTACAGGGTTTTGGTATTTGTCTGTGTAGTTTAGCTTGTAGGTCAGTGTGTCGTCGGTTGTGATAGTCGATGATTCCCGATTGTTTTTGTATATCCTGAGGTCTAAGGTCTTCTCTATGTTCAAAAACTTTGAGGTGTCATAGACTATTTCTATTTCATCCATAAGGTTGTCTTTGTCATCATAAAAGTCTGCTTTGAGTGTGAGTTTTGTCATGGATTTTGGTGCTATGAAGCTTGTTATTTTGCCGTCTATTGCCGGTGTTACTGAATGCGGACCATAGGTTTCTTCAAGGATTACGTTGCTGTCTGCATCAAGGACTTTTACTGTGCCGTGACCTGTGAAGTTGATATGGGTTTCACCTGGGCCTGCTGCAGAGTTTGAGATGCAGAGGAAAAGTGTTGTGTTGCCGCCTTCGTTTAATGGAAAGTGGTCTATTCCCAGGAAGCTGAACTTGCCTTTGGTGCCGGGCATTACAAATCTTACTTTTAGTATTGATTTCTGGTCGCTTTCTGTTGCTGTGATTTTTATCATGTAGACGCCTACGGGGAGGTCTGCAAGGGTGTATTCGAGGTCTTTTGAGGATGTTGCGGTTTCTCTTTTTGTGTATTTGTCGAGTTTTGTTTCTGTGTCGTCCCATGAGTAGAGTTCGTAGAGGATGTCTACGTATTTGCGCTCTGGCATGGTGATGCGGGTTTTGAGGTTGACGGGGGTGCCTGCGTCAAAGGAGGGGATGAATGCGCGGAACTGGTATTTTTTGCCGTTTAGGTAGGTTTCGGTTTTGTCTAACAGTAATGTTTCTTGCGTGTCTGCTTTTACTTCAAAGGTGGTTGTCTTTGCAGGGACAGGTGTCATGAAGCTTACGCCGGCTATGTTGAATCTGCTTTTTACCATGTAATATGTGTTTACTACGTAGATGCCGGATCTTGCTTTTTTGGGGATCATCCATGTGAATTCGCCCTCGTATGTATCACCTACATCCATACTAATGTCTTCTTTTACATAGAATATGTCGAGGATGTCGTCGTCGTCTACCCGGTCTATATCTTCTGTGCCACGATACATTACGACTGCACGTATCTGACCTTCTACAAGTGGACTTCCAAACTGGTTATCGAGTTTGTAGTTCAGGATTACTTTTTCTCCTTGATTATAAACTGCTTTGTCCGGAAAAAGTTCTGTAAATTTCATGCCGTCGAACTTGTAGTAATCAAAGCAGTTTGCATCTTTGAGTTCCGCCGATGCAAACGGTGATATTATCAAAAGAAATACGCACACACTTGTCATGATCGATATTGTTTTAGTCACAAATGATCACCTATCTACAATTTTTTGGTAGCATTCAAAATTTGGTTAAACTCCCAGCCCTATGCATTTATATTACCAAGCAACTT
>CBDUVR010000179.1:0-3325 GCA_965370705.1 uncultured archaeon
ATCTCGTCGAAGAGAGCGCCGCAGGATGTGCCGAGTGAGATGTTTTTTTCCAGTATTATTACTGTTTCTTTTCCTTTCAGGGCTTTTTGGATGTCCTCTTTAGGGAACGGGCGGAAGCATTTTATTCTCAGGAGACCTGCATCGTCCCGTTTGTCTACTACTTCCTTTACGTTGCCTGCGAGTGAGCCCATTGTGATTATTATTGTTTTTTTGTTTTTTGTCTTGTATTCTTCTATGAGACCATTGCCGTATGAGCGCCTGAAGAGCTTTGCGTAATCGTCATGGCATTTTTTGATTGTGGCTGCTGATGCGTCCATTGCGTCTGAGAGGTCTTTTCTTAGTTCTGCGTAGGGTTTTGGGAACGCGAACGGGCCTTGTGTCTGGGGTTTTTTGGGGTCTAATATGGCGTAGGGGGGTTTGTATTTTTTGAGGTATTTTGAGACGTCTTTTGGCATGTCGAGGACTTCGACTACGTGAGTCAAAAAGAAGCCATCCATGCAGACCATTACAGGGAGGAGCACTTGTGTGTCTTCTGCGATTTTGTATGCCTGTATTACGGTGTCTACGATTTCCTGGACTGTTTCGCAGTAGAGCTGGATCCAGCCTGAGTCGCGGGCGCTGATGGAATCCTGCCAGTCGTTCCAGATGTTTATCGGTGCTGAAAGTGCGCGGTTGGCAACTACCATGACGATTGGCAATCGCATGCCGGATGCTGCGAAGAGTACTTCGTTCATGAGGGCGAGACCTTGTGCGGCTGTTGCTGTGAAGACGCGCGAGCCTGCTGCGCTGCCGCCGACGCATGCGGATAGTGCTGAGAATTCTGAGTCCACTTCAATGTGTTTTGATTTGAGTTTGCCTTGCGCTATCAATTTCCCTAGGTTCTCGACTATGTGGGTCTGGGGGGTTATGGGGTATGCGACCACCAAGTCGGGTTCGCATAGTGCTGCTGCTTTTGCTGTTGCAAGGCTTCCTTCCATTACGGTTTTTGTCATGGTCTCACTTTTTTTCTATCTCTTTTCCTATTGCCTTTACAGGGCATTCGTTCATGCAGATCAGGCATCCTTTGCAGTAGTCGTAGTCGATTATGCACTTCTTGTTTTTGATCTCTATGCAGCCGTCAGGGCAGAATCGTTCGCAGATGCCGCAGCCGATGCATTTGTCTTTGTCTACGACTGGCCTGAAGGTGCGCCATGTTCCTGTTTTGTTTATTGTGGTGGTTCCTACGTGTGTTATTATTCCACCAGGGATGTGTTTTTTTGTTTTCATTTTTGTCACTTTAGTTTGTTGTATACTTCTCTTGCTGCCAATATGTTTGTGCTGGCTATTTTTTCTGGCATGTTCTCTTTTATGGCTGATTCTATGGACTTGATTGTTACTTCGCCTGTGGCTTTTGAGAATGCGCCGAGCATGGGGGTGTTTACGAAGGGCTTACCTATTATCTCAAGTGCGATTTTTGTGATGTCTTCGGTTTTTACTGTGTAGTCTCCCTTGAGGCCTAATTCTTTTGGTGATTTTGATGAGTTGATTATGATTATGCCGCCTTTTTTTATGCCTTCATCTACTTTTACTACGTCGAGGAGTGTTGCGTCGAGGACTAGTACGTAGTCGGGGTCTTTTACCTGTTGCCTCAGGCGGATGAAGCGGTTGTCTATGCGGGTGAATGCCTGTACGGGTGCGCCGCGCCTTGCTACGCCGAAGAATGGGAAAGATTGCGAGTATTTGCCGTCCCTGAACGCAGCTATCGCGAGGAGTTCTGCAGAGGTTACTGCGCCCTGGCCGCCGCGCCCGTGGATGCGGATTTGTCTTAGGGTTGTAGAGCCTGTAGAAGTCATAGCCATATTTTTGGTTTAATAGTATTTAAATGTTGGTGTTTGGGGGTTTTATAAGTGCGGTATTGGCTTATTCCCTTCTTTTCGGGAGTTTTGATGAACTGAACATGATTTTCAGTTCTTTGAAATGAGTGACAGTAGAGGGGTTTTTTGGTTGTCATTTTGCAGTGGTTGTATATATGCATAGAATATGTGTGATTTTTGAATTTTTAATTTGATTTTATGCGTAGTATGTATTATGTATACGAAAATGTTGGTTGAGGTAGGAGGCAGGTATATATAGGCGGACAACCAATTGTGCTGTAGAGTATAGTGTAATATAAGGTAATACCATAGGAAGGTGATGCCCACTATATAGAACAAAAGTTAAAGTAAAAGGACCCGGGTGACGATTGTACTAAGTTCGTGGAACTTATTCCATTTGTGATGTGATGCTGGTCAAGAGCGCCCGGGTTTGTATATTATTCTCTTTCTTTTGCTGATTTGTGCTTATTTTTTGGTATGCGTCTTTTTTGGGGGTGCGCGGGGTTCTGAATTATATTGCCTATAGTTTTTTAGTTAAGCTGATGTATGAATCGTGGTTTCCGGTGGATGTGAGTATGTTAATCTTTAATGGTGGTTGCATTTAGTTGTAATATTCCTCATATTTTTGAATTATGAATGCGTTTTTTTTCTTTGATTTGTATAATGTATGCATAAAATCAGTGGCAGGTGTGAGATAAGTATATATGCTAGTGCAACCATAGGTGTAGTATAAAGTAATACAACGTAATACACGCGGGGGGTGATGTAAAGTCATTCATAAGATAATGAAATCAAAAAAAATCGGATCCGGCATATGATTATACCAAGCTCGTGGAGCTAATTCCACTTAAGATGAATTATTTGCCGGGTTAATCTGCCGGGTCCGTGAGTTCAATTCTTTTTCTTTGGGTTTATAGTTTTACTGCGAGTTCGCGGATGCGCTCGTGGAGTTCGTATTTGGGTTTTGTGCCGTCGAGGATTATGATGTCCAGGGGGAGTTTTTCTTTGAGGGCGAGGTATGAGCGCCTTAGCTTGCGCTGGAAGTCCTCGTTTTCGAAGATGACTTTTGTGCTGCCGCGGCGCTTTGTGAATTCTTCCGGTGGGATGTCGAGGATGAATATGATGTCGGGCTTTTCTACGTAGCGGTTGAGCTCTTTTACCCAGTCGTAGGGGCAGCCCTGAAGGGGCTGGTAGGCGAGTGATGAGAGGTATGAGCGATCGGATATTATGTAGTCGTATTTTTCTTTTGCGAATTTTATGTCTTCGTCGTATGCAAGCATGCGGTCGAGTGCGAATGCGAGGGCGGTTGTTTCCGGGCGGTAGGATTTTGATTTTATCATTTTCTGGATGTGTTTTCCTACCGGGCTGCCTGATGGTTCGATGTTGTGGCAGACTTTGAAGCCGTTTTTTTTCAGGAACAATATCAGAAGCTCTGCCTGCGTTGTTTTGCCTGAGCCGTCCATGCCTTCTAT
>CBDUVR010000180.1:0-3313 GCA_965370705.1 uncultured archaeon
CTGATGAACTATGGGATTTCTTGATAAGATCAAAAAACTGGTTGAGAATTTTGAAAAAGGGGTAAAGGAAAAAAGAGAAGAAGACATGCCCCCAACAGACGTGCGCCTTGACTATAAAAAGACAAAAGCCTGGCTTGATTCCAGCTCAGGGCCGGTTCTCCAGGATGTTGAGACGCATGTATCAGATACAGCAGACTCTCTGAAAAAGATAAAAGCGCGCCTTGAAAAAGACATCGTCTGCCTGAAAAACGCAAAAGCAGAGGAGACGCAGGATAAAAGGCTTGAGCGCGCTATCATAAACAACAAAAAAGCAATCCTGAGCAAGCTCAACACGTTTTGCCACAATACCAGGATATCGAAAGTGACAGCTGCTGAGTCACCTGAATTCTTTGATAACATAAAGGACCAGATGAGCCATCTGATGACTGACACGTCGAAGAACTTTTACTTTGTGAATACAGGATTCCAGTCTGTTTCAGGTGACATAAAAAAAGACTTATTTGAATTTGGAAAGGCTGTTGATGAGGTTATAGGATCCATTAAGCCACTGAAGAGCAAAATAGAATCAATAGATGAGTCATATAAAATAATTGAAGAGATGGATGCTGAAATCGAAAAAGGGAAAAACTTGGAAGATGATATTGCGCGTGAAGAGGAGAGGCTGCAAAAGCTGGTTAAGTCAGGAGAGAAGCTGAAAAAGGAAATAAAAAAGATGGAAAAGGGAGATGAAGCCAGAGCGCTTTCAGAATTGGATGAGGAGCATAAGAAAATACTTGAAGAGATTACCGCCCTTGAAGGAAAGATAGTTCATGCTATATCTCCTATCAGCCGGGGGCTCAAAAAGTACAGTCGTGTTGCGCAGCTTGCCGGCAAGGAAGAGGAGAGATTGCTTGGCCTTTATATTGATGATCCTGCTCTTGCAGTAGAGAAGGATGAGGGGTTGAAGCTGTTCAAAAAGATGATTCCTGAGCTTGAGTTATATATCAGCAAAGGTTCGATAACCCTGAAGGATAAGATAAAAGTCAAGACCCTTGGGGCGCTGTCAAAACTAAAGGGAGCAGGTGAGCTGGATGAGCTGAAGCAGAGGCTGGCAGGTGTGAAAAAGAAAGAGACGGCAATAAAAAAGGACATTGAATCTGACAAAACAATGCAGAAGAAGAGGGAGCTTGAAGAGATGTATGCGAGATTATCTGCAGATATTGAGTTAGCAAAATCAAACATATCAGGCGAGCAAAAGACAATAGACGGGCTCAGGCAAAGTATGGATGATAAGACGGCTCTGCTTGAAAAGAAGATGAGCGCAATAGGCAGCTACAATGTTAAAATATCTCTTAAATCCATCCGAAAATCAGTAAAATAGAATTTCCAAAGAACCATGTGAACAGGATCGACAAGAAAAATGTCGGGCCGTACCTGATGCCTTCTTTGATGCTCACATGCTTTTTCTCCTTTTTTATGAGTTTTATCTGCTCTCCTGTCAGGCCAATAAACAGCTTGCCTGAAAGAGTTGTGCTTTTTAGTTTCAGGTCCTCTGCAAGGACATCTCCTTCTTTTAGTTTGGATACCTGTACACTGCTTTTGAATACTGTGCTGTCAAGCACCACAGCAAAGCGGTACAGGAGTATCAGTGCTGTTATTATGGGGATAGCCAGAATAAACTGGAGGGCAATATATTCCAGCACGATGTTTAACTTCAGGGCATAACCTGAAATTATCGTTAAAACTGTCACGCCTGATGTTAGTGATATAATAAGGGTGGTAACTTTTCTCCTGTTTTTGATTATATCCTTAAAGAAGTTGGAGAAGACCTCAGGTTTTCTGACGGCAAGGACTGCTGAATATGCAATTGAATATATCCCGCCGACAATGAATGTATTTAGAAGAAAGACAAGAGGATATATTTCTTTCATTGCAGTGATGTTGAAGAACGATAATGGCTGCGCTATTAAAAAACCGACTGCTGCAAGCAGCAGTACATCTGCTTCCCCCCACTGGCCTGTGTAGTACAGCATATATCCAAGAGCAAGGTAGATTGCGCCTATTGTGAGCGCGTATACCAGCCCATGGAATGAGCCGAGCAGTATGCTGTTTGCAATGTGGAGTATAAGGCCTATACCGACCATTGAGATGGGCACAATATCCGGGATCTCTGTTGTCTTGAGGTCTATCCAGCCGCCTGCTGCTGTGCCTATGAGCGCGGCAGCCAGAAAGAGGACTTCAATGAGCATACATGTGTTTTAGTAAGCCAGCTATTTATATCTTGAGTGTTGTCTTTGTTCCGAATTTCTAAAAAAATGCCCTGGAACCTCTTGACTGCATCGCCCTGCCAAAGTGTTCAAAACTCTTCGGATTTTCGGAGCGCATGCATACGATTGCTGTCTCATGATACTAGCCAGATTACTCCGGCCTTGTGTAACACTTACGTATAATATATATATACTATCCTGCGCAGATAAAATGATATGCGCTACAAAGCTATGAGCAGGAGTATTTTTGTAGTTATCATAGTTGTTGTTTTAGTGGTATTCGGACTGAACGTGATAATTATCACATGTGCAAACGTGACTTATTTTTCGCGCATGACAGATAACATTATAAGTTCTGCATACGAAATGGCCAAAGAAGCGCGAAGCAGTCTCGGATTTGGGTCTGGGGAGAATGCAGCAGACAGAACTGCTTCTGAAACAGGGATAAATGAACCTGGAAGTGAAGAATCCACCAAACGGCTGGTTTATGACGATAGTGTTGCTGCGGTTGAAGGAAGCGCATACTGGGTGGACGAACAGACAGACATAGTTGCAATTGATCCAACAGAGCTTGGCGGCACAGTCACTGCACTGTACCAGATATCTATTGAAGGCATCGGGTTTGGATACGGGGATTACAACTCTTTTGTGCTGGTGCCTCATGACGGTGTGCCGTCCATGGTCCTGATATTCAGCAAAGGAAGTGTGCAGTCTAACCTTTACATGGATGATGATGCCAGAGAACTGCTTTATGCTGAAGACAGCAGGATTGAAATTATCGGGATGACTTCCATGAGAGTGGATAAATCCGATATAAAGAAACTTGAAAATATGTCATTATATGTGATTGAAATCAAAGACAATAGAGGCAGGACGAACCTGGAAAATGCGCTTGAGAGTGAACTTGTGACAGGCAAAAAAGTAGTATATCCATTAATTTCAGGCAGCGGGTCAAAAACAGAGGGGTCCTCTGTAACTGTCAAAGAATATAAGAACATCGGTTTTTTTGATATCAGGAGCATCAATGACTTTTTGTTGTGGCTCAACCTGAAGTTCAGCATGAATCT
>CBDUVR010000181.1:0-3289 GCA_965370705.1 uncultured archaeon
TAGAAGAATGCGCGCTCCAGAGGGTTGTGCTTTTGCTGTATCTTGATTATTGCCAGGTTGTCTATGTCCTGTGGCTTCCTGTAGTATTTTGGGGTTCTTATACCTGCTTTTACGAGGAGATCATACTGGTTGTTTTGGGCTGTGCGCTCTTCTGCGCGCAGAATGAACCTGTTGCCGTAGATTGGTACGCGGAATCTGTTTTCTATGCTGTCGTAGCCTGTGTAGACTGAAAATGAGCGGTTGGGGATGAATATTGTGTTCATGGAGTTTAGCTTGTCCTGGATTTCGGGGTTGATTATGTCTTTGAAGCTGTCAAGGAGGATTGTGCTGTCGTAGAGTTTGCTGCTGTATTTTGTGTAGATGGTGTCGCGGCCTTTTTCGCATATCAGGACTGTCCTGAAGCCGAATTCTTTTGCGGATATGCCCAGCTCTTCTGCTGAATGGGAGCCGAAGATACCGATTGTTATGTCTTTTTTGGTTTTTGCTTTGAAGTTTTCGACTATATCCTGGATTTCTTTTCTTTTGAGCATCTGGGATTATGGGGTTTTTAGGTTTATATTTGTTTTTGATGCATTTTGACTAATACATACGATTCTGTGGCTATCAAAGGGATTGAGAGAAGCCCGGACAATCATAATGTTTATAAATTTCGGTATGAAATGGGCTATAAGAGAAGAAGGATTATATGGATAGAGGCGATGAAAATGACAATGCATAAGAGAATTTATTTGTTTGAAGAGGGTTCTGCAAATATGTGCGATTTACTGGGCAACAAGGGCGCCCAGATCGCAGAGATGACGAGGATAGGATTGCCTGTCCCTGTAGGGTTCACTATCACCACGGAAACCTGCAAGGAATTTTATAAGTGTGGTAAAAAGTTTCCTCGCGGACTGGAAGAGGAGTTAATGGATAAGGTGAGGATGCTTGAAGCTAAAACAGGCAAAAGATTTGGTGATCCTGATAATCCTTTGCTTTTCTCTGTCAGGTCAGGTGCAGCAATATCTATGCCCGGGATGATGGATACTGTGCTAAATCTGGGTCTCAATGAAAAGACAATTAAGGGATTAATAAGGCAGACGAATGAGGAGAAATCCGCATACGACTGTTACAGAAGGTTTGTCCAGATGTATGGCGATGTTGTGCTATCTGTTTCCAAAGAGAAGTTTGAGTGGGTGCTTGACAAATACAAGGTGAAGCAGGGGGTGAAAACAGATGCTGAGTTGAGTGCAGATGCGCTGAAAGAGATAGTTGCAGTATTTAAAAAGATAATTAAAGAAGAAACAGGAGGGGTATTTCCTGAAGACCCGCATACTCAATTAAAAATGTCAATTGAGGCTATCTTTAATTCCTGGAATAATCCACGGGCTATAACCTATCGGAGAATAAATAATCTGCCCCATGATTTAGGCACTGGTGTTAATGTCCAGGTAATGGTCTTTGGAAACGTCGGGGAGGATTCTGCTACGGGTGTCGCATTTACAAGAGACCCTGCAACTGGTGAGAAAAGATTATTTGCAGAATATCTGGTGAATGCGCAGGGAGAGGATGTTGTTGCAGGGGTCAGAACCCCAAAGAATATTGAAGGAATGAGGAAAGAGTTTCCTGTGGCTTATGATGAGCTTGCTGATACGTGCAATGTGCTTGAGAAACATTATAAGGATATGCAGGATATTGAATTTACAATCGAGAGAAAAAAGTTCTATGTTCTGCAGACTAGGAGCGGAAAAAGGACTGCTTTGGCAGCAGTCAAGATAGCTGTTGACATGGTTGAAGAGGGTCTGGTTGATAAGAAGGCTGCGCTGCTCAGGGTTGATGCGGAGCAGTTGAGCCAGCTTCTGCACCCTACAATAGATGCAAAGGCGAAGTTGAATGTGATTGCCAAGGGATTGCCTGCGTCTCCGGGAGCTGCAGTTGGCAAAGCAGTGTTTGGAGCGGAGAGGGCAGTGGAAATGGGGGAAAGTGGAGAAAAAGTAATTCTTGTAAGACTGGAAACTTCTCCTGATGATATTGGAGGAATGGCTGCGTCCCAGGGTGTTCTTACAGCAAGAGGGGGTATGACTTCGCATGCAGCTATCGTAGCCAGAGGCATGGGTAAATGCTGTGTGACAGGCTGCAGCAATATAATTCTTTTTGAGAATGCGAGAGGTTTTAGGGTAAATAATGCGGAGGTAAAAGAAGGAGATTATATAACATTAAACGGGAGCACTGGCGAGGTTATCCTGGGCAAAGCGGAATTGGTTGAACCAAAAATGAGTGCGAACTTTGGGAAACTGATGGAATGGGCAGATAGTGTGAGAAAAATGAAAGTCAAGGCAAACGCGGATACACCTTTTGATGCCCAGGCTGCCCGTGATTTTGGTGCAGAGGGCATCGGCTTATGCAGAACAGAGCATATGTTTTTTGAGGGGGAGAGGATAAAAGCTGTAAGAGAGATGATATTATCTGACACCCTGGAGGAAAGAAAGAGGGCTTTGGCTAAAGTTCAGGTGATGCAAAAGGAAGATTTTAAGGGAATATTTAAAGTGATGGATGGCCTGCCGGTTATAATAAGATTATTAGACCCTCCGTTGCATGAATTCCTTCCGAAAGAAGATGATGAAATTAAAGAGCTTGTAAAGGAAATGAGTGTCGATGCCAAAAAAATCAAAGATATAGTAACTGCGTTACATGAATTTAACCCTATGCTAGGGTTCCGAGGCTGCAGGTTAGGGGTTAAATACCCGGAAATAAATGAAATGCAGGCGAAAGCGATATTTGAAGCGGCTTTGGAATGCCAAAAGCAGGGAATTGAGGTCAAACCACAAATAGAGGTCCCGCTGGTTGGCGAGGTTAAGGAGTTCATGATGATTAAGGAGATAATTGAGAAGGCAGCGGAAGAAACAGGGGCAAAAGGGAAGATAATATATGAAACCGGGACCATGATTGAAGTGCCGAGGGCAGCTATTACAGCTGATAAGATAGCGAAAGAAGCTGATTTTATGTCGTTTGGAACAAATGATCTGACGCAGATGACTTGCGGCTTTTCAAGGGATGATGCCGGCAAGTTCCTGAAGCAGTATGTTGATTGTGGGATTTACAAGAGGGATCCTTTCCAGAGCATTGACAGGGAGGGTGTTGGCTTATTGATGAAGATGTGCGTTGATAAAGCAAGGAAGGTTAAGCCTGATATAGAGATCGGGATTTGCGGTGAGCACGGGGGTGATCCTGCTTCTATAGAATTCTGCTATAAGATAGGGTTGAGTGATGTCAGCTGCAGCCCGTTTCGAGTTTTGATTGCAAGGCTTGCGGC
>CBDUVR010000182.1:0-3282 GCA_965370705.1 uncultured archaeon
TATTATTCTGATCAGCCGTCGAGATTTTAGCTGGTTTACTGTTCTTTCTGTAAATAGTTGGGTGACTTCACTCTTAGAATTATCTAGTGTCTGTTGTCCTGAATTATTCTATCACGGAAATTTTACTCATACCCCCACGACGGGGTATGCGCAGAATTTCCGTGAAAAGTGCATTTTTTTGATGGCTTAAAATACGCATTTTATGTGCTAAAACGTAATCATCTGACTTCGTCTGCAATGGAACTCAAGGTTGCGAGGAAATTTCGTATCACGGAAAAAATTTCCATACCCCCACGACGCGAACATTTATATATGGTAAAACCTAAATTAAACCATAATTAAAGTGATTACTGTGGTTTACAGAAAATATCTGGTTTTGGGTTTATTGCTGGTCTCTATTGTTCTTGCCTGTGGATGCACTGATGAATATGGTGCTAAAAAGATTGCAAAATACACTTCCGGGAAAATAGAGGAACCTGTCTTAAGTTATGATGCGCCAGTGTATTCTTTTACAGAAAAGCAATATAATAATGAGGAATATGCACTGCCACTTAACGAGCTTCCTGAAAATTACAGAAGAGATATTTTGGGAAAATTTAATATGGAACTGGCAGAGGAACAGGAAAGAGTATTATTGAATAACGGAGTTGTTATTGTTTCCGGAGAAGGTGATCGTTTTGAACACGCGTATAATAAACTTAGTATGTCGATGAGTTATGATGTTGATGGTAAAAGAGAATATAGCCAAAGCGGAGTGCCGATTATAATTACAACAGATTCTGTTATGCATCTGTTTCATATTGAGTTTAATGAGCTTTTGAAAAATATAGAGATTCAAAGGCTTTCTCCAATGTTAAATGAGTTTTTGGACAAAGTCATAATAGAGTCTGTGGCACAGCATAATGGCCTGGATGATGAGGAGTTAAAGGAGTTGTCCAGAAGGAATGTGGCGTATCTTTGTGTTGCGAAAAAACTGTTGGACCCAAGGTTCAAGGTTCCGGGAATGGTTAGGGATGAAGTTGAGCAGGAGATAAAAAGAATTGAGGAACATATTGGGTTTTACAAAAATAAATTATTCAGCAAAGACTGTCCTGATGCTTGCAGTGACAGATTATATCCTGTATCAATGGATTATAAATGCAATCAGGAAGTTAAAGGAAAGGTAACTTATGAAGGAAAGGTTTGGGAGTTTCAGGATCTATATATCCAGGTCTGCTCTAAAAAATGCTATTGTGAGGATTATTCCCAGTATGTCCCTCGCGGGCATTATACTTCAAATGAGGATCTTAAGCAGTATTTCAAGGCGATGATGTGGCTTGGAAGAATTACGTTTAAGGCGAATGGCGAGGGGTGGACTAAGCAGGCAGTTCTTCTGACTGATGCTGTGAAGTCTGCTGATGCAATTGGTTTGTGGAACAGGATATATACTGTTACCGGGTTTTTTGCAGGCGCGTCAGATGACCTGACATTCTATGAATATGATGATGCGATTTTTAATCTTTTTGATTATGAATTTGATGAAAATAAGGAATTAAAACAGCAGATAACTGAAAAGATGCGCTCTGAGATAAGAAAGAAGAGAGGACCGAAAATTCTTGGCGGGTTTGAGTTTGATCTTGCCGGTAACCTAAAAGAGACTACGCAGGGACTGAGGTTAATCGGGCAAAGATATGCAGTTGATTCTCATGTTCTGTCTGAAGTGGTCTATAATAATGTTGGTGTTAATCCGGAATCTGAAGATTATGAAAGAGTAATAAAGTGCGAGGAGACCCTGCAACAGTTGAGCAAGCCAGATGAATTTTATCATTCGTGCAGCAATATGGATGAGGATAAGGTAAAGTACTGGAATGAGGTATGTTCAAAAGCAATGGAGATGCATTATTATGGTATGTGCGGGGGGCTTGATGAAAAACAGTTGTATGGTGTTTGCAGGTTCATGCCAACCGGGCTGGATGTGATGTCTGCCATGGATTCAAGTAGGGCTGATGAGATACTAAAAGAGATGAAGGTTTCAGCATATTGTGATTATGATGTCAAAAATCAGGAAATGAAAAATGTTGTTGAAAGTTATGATGAGAAGAAGTGGACTGAGAATCTCTATAATACGTGGCTTTGGATGATTCAGCCGGTTTTGATGGAGAAACCGCAAGGGTATCCGAATTGGATGAGGTCAGAGGTATGGAGGAATAAGGAGTTGATAACTGCGCTGTCGAGCTGGGCGCAATTGCGGCATGATACTATTTTGTATGTTAAGCAGAGTTATACAAGAGCGGTTGCTATGCCTTTAGGTGCACCGATGGATGCAAAATACTATGGATATGTTGAGCCGAATCCGGAATTGTATGCAAGGGCGAAGTTCATTACTGAATTTTTGATAAAAGGACTGGATGAGCAGGATGTATTGACTGAGGATGCTAAAGGATCATTGGAGCAGAGCCGAGATATGATGGCAAGGCTACAGGATATTTCTGAAAAAGAGCTTGAAGGACAGGCATTAAGCGAAGAGGACTACAATTATATTGAGAATATTGATTCTGTGTTCAACAGAATTATTGAAGATCTTGCATCTGCACTGACTGTTGAGACTAACAAGAAGCCAACTGGGTCTGGTGTTGAGACACACAGAAGTCTTAAGGGAGAGGATGATGCGTTCAAGACGACGATTATTGCAGATGTTCATACTGAGACAAATACAAAAAAAGTCATGGAAGTCGGGACCGGGAAGATTGACTGGGTTATTGTTGCGCATGCATCAAAAGACGGAAGAGTAGGGCTTGCTGTTGGGCCGATGTTTAGTTATTATGAATTTGCGCATCCTATGGATGACAGGTTGACTGATGAGAAATGGAGAGAGATGCTGAAAAGTGAGCCATGTCCGAAGAGACCTGAGTGGATTGCGCGTTTTATTCCCTGATTTTTTGTTCTTTCTGTAAATCTTTAAATTCAAGGAAATCTATAGTATTTTTATGATTGAAGCTAAGGCTATCCAGAGGATAAGGCATGCAGAAATTAAGGGGCAAAAGATTGTCGGGGTATGTGAGAAAGAGTCAGCCAGGAAACTTGCGCTTGCTGAAAAGTCATGCGCAAACAGGACTGAGACCGAGACGCAGTGGGCGAAAAACCGGAGTGAGAAGATTGTTGACCATGCCAGGAAGACGGCGCTTGATGAAAAATCGAAAAGACTTCTTAAATGCAGGAAAGAAATTGAAAGCATGAAAAAATCATGTGCGCCCAAGAAAAAGAAGGCTGCAGGTTACATATTAAATGAGATTTGCGGTGAGA
>CBDUVR010000183.1:0-3261 GCA_965370705.1 uncultured archaeon
AGAAATATTCTTTCATTTTGTCGAAGAAGCCTTTGCCGATGGTTGCTTTTTGTTTTGTCTCGTCTGCATATTCTTTGATGAGCTCTTCTTGTTTTTTTGTTAATGATTTTGGTATCTCTACTACTACTTTTACCTGCTGGTCGCCTCTGTATCTGCCGTGCAGGTCGGGCATGCCCTGGCCGCGCAATCTGAATACCGTATGGCTCTGGGTGCCGGGAGGTATTTTCAGCTTTGCCTTCCCTTTTATGGTCGGTATCTCTATCTCATCTCCGAGTGTTGCCTGCGCAATCCCTATGGTTGTCTTACAGTAAAGGTCGTTCTCATACCTGTCAAATATGTTGTGTGGTTTGACATGAATTACGACGTAGAGGTCGCCGCTTGGAGCGCCGTTCATGCCTGCTTCGCCTTCCCGCGCGATGCGCAGGTGCGAGCCGTCGTCAACGCCAGGGGGTATGTTTATCTCTATTGTTCTTGTTCTTTTTACTCTGCCGCTTCCGCTGCATGTTGGGCACGGTGTTTCGATTATTGTGCCTGTACCCCTGCATTTGTCGCACATTCCTATGGTGACCATCTGGCCGAGGAATGAGCGTCTTACCTGCCTTACCTGTCCGGTTCCGTTGCATTTGTCGCATGTTTTCTTTGCTGTGCCGCTTTTTGCGCCGGTGCCTTTGCAGTCGCTGCATTTTTCAAAGCGAGGTACCTGTATTTTTTTCGCGATACCGCTGCATGCTTCTTCGAGAGTGATGGTTGTATCATATCTTAAGTCTGCGCCTGGTGCTGCTCTTCGTCTTGTTTCTCCTCTCATGCCGGAAAACACACTAAATATATCATCAAATCCGCCGCTGAAAAGGTCATCAAATGATGAGAAGTCTCCTCCCCTAAATCCGTGAAAGCCCTGGAACCCGCCGGCTCCTGCGCCCTGCTGGAACGCCGCATGCCCGAACTGGTCATAATGCGTTCTTTTCTTTGGGTCGCCGAGCACTTCAAATGCTTCGTTAAGCTCCTTGAATTTGGCTTCAGCACTTTTGTCTCCGGGATTGACGTCAGGATGGTATTTTCTTGCAAGCTTGCGGTAGGCGCGCTTTATCTCTTCGGGCGATGCGCCCCTGCCTACGCCCAATATATCGTAATAGTCTTTTTTTGTCATCTGAATCACGAATCTGTCTGTCGGGTAGAAACCCTGCTAATGGTCCTATAGTTAACTCTATCTTCCAGTTTCGATGAATACTGTAAATGTTGTTGATATTCTTAACAGATGATCTTTTACATATATTATCTTAGTGTACTGCTTCAGGTTTCATGGAAAGGCACTATTTATTCTCCTTTTTTTTGTCTTTATCCTTATCTTCATCTTCTACCTTGTAGTCAGCATCCACTACTTCTTCGTCGCCTTTCTTCTTTTCAGCTTTTGGTTCGCCTTCTTTAGATGCCTCTTTTTGCGCATCCTGGTACATCTTTGTGGTCAGCTCATAGATTGTGTTGTTGAGTTCTTCTATCTTCTTTTTGATGGTATCTGCGTCAGTTTTTTCGTCTTTCAGTGCTTCCTTGAGGCCGTCAATGCTTTTCTGTATCTTGTCTTTTGTAGCATCATCCACCTTGTCGCCGTGCTCTTTCAGGGTTTTTTCTGCTGTGTAGACTATGCTTTCTGCCTGGTTTCTTGCATCAATTGATTCTTTTTTCTTTTTGTCTTCTTCTCCGTGTTTTTTTGATTCTTCTTCCATTTTTTTTATTTCTTCTTCAGAGAGGCCTGTTGCCGGCTTGATTGATATTGCCTGTTCTTTGCCGGTCCCAAGATCTTTTGCCGAGACATGGATTATGCCGTTTGCGTCTATGTCAAATGTTACCTCTATTTGAGGTATGCCTCTTGGGGCTGGCGGGATTCCTATGAGGTCAAACCTCCCAAGCGGGTGGTTGTCAGCAGCCATTGCCCGCTCTCCCTGGAGGACATTTATCGTCACCGCGGTCTGGCTGTCTGCTGCTGTTGAGAATATCTGCGACTTCTTGGTCGGGATTGTTGTGTTTTTCTCGATGAGTTTTGTGAAGACACTGCCAAGTGTCTCGATACCGAGCGAAAGCGGTGTTACGTCGAGGAGAAGCACGTCTTTCACTTCGCCTGCAAGGACTCCTGACTGGATAGCTGCGCCGATGGCAACCACCTCATCAGGGTTTACACTTTTGTTGGGCTCTTTTGCAAAGAGCAGCTGGACTGATTTCTGGACTGCAGGCATTCTTGTCTGGCCGCCGACCAGTATTATCTCGTCTATGTCTGATGTTTTTAGTCCCGCGTCTTTCAGTGCCTGTTTGCATGGGCCTACTGTCCTGTCGATGAGGTCTTCTGTGAGCTGCTCGAGTTTTGGCCTTGTGAGTGTGTAGTTGAAGTGTTTCGGGCCTGATTCTGTAGATGTTATGAACGGGAGGTTTATTTCTGTTTCCTGCGCGCTTGAAAGCTCGATTTTTGCTTTTTCTGCTGCTTCTTTTAAGCGCTGGAGGACCATCTTCTCTTTTGAGAGGTCTACTCCTTCCTGTTTTTTGAATTCTTCTACAAGAAAGGTGATTATTTTCTGGTCAAAGTCGTCGCCGCCAAGATGCGTATCCCCGTTTGTTGATTTCACTTCGAAGACGCCGTCGCCAAGCTCAAGAATGGATATGTCGAATGTCCCGCCTCCAAGGTCAAATACTGCGATTTTCTCGTCTTTCTTTTTGTCGAGGCCGTATGCAAGTGCTGCTGCTGTGGGCTCATTGATTATTCTTAAGACCTCAAGGCCTGCGATTTTTCCTGCGTCTTTTGTTGCCTGCCTCTGTGAGTCATTGAAGTAAGCAGGGACTGTAATTACTGCTTTGTCTACTTTTTCGCCAAGGTATGCTTCTGCGTCGTTTTTTAGTTTCTGGAGTGTCATCGCGGAGATTTCGGGGGAGGAGTAGTCTTTGTTGTTCGCGTTTACCCATGCGTCTTTGTTTTTTGCCTCGATTATTTTGAATGGCATTATCTTGACGTCTTTTTGCACTTCAGGCTCGGTGAATTTTCTTCCGATGAGCCTTTTTATGGAGGATAATGTGTTTTCAGGGTTTGTTACTGCCTGCCTTTTGGCTGTGAGGCCTACCAGGCGCTCCCCTTTTTTTGTGAACGCGATGATTGAAGGCGTTGTCCTGTTGCCTTCTGCGTTCGGGATGACTGTCGGCTTCCCGCCTTCCATTACTGCCACGCATGAGTTGGTTGTTCCCAAGTCAATTCCTATTGTTTTTGTCATTTTTTACACCTCT
>CBDUVR010000184.1:0-3222 GCA_965370705.1 uncultured archaeon
GTCATCGCGCAGTTCATAGAATACATCAAAAGCCCCGAAGACACGACATAACTACAGGATACTACCCGGTCCATACCTCTCTTGTCCTGAAAGATACACCATTTTTTTTGAAAAAATCAAAAAACATTTTATGGCATTTGGCAGGCACAAGAATAACACCCGGATTCACTTTCTCGCCGCCGGCATCATAAAGAATCCCACTATGCGTGTAGGTTTTCTCCCCTTTTTTCGTGGAATAGCCATAAACCTTCCTCACGACAGACACACGATCACCAGGCTCAAGCCCCGAAAGGCTGAATGAAAATATAAAACAATGCTTAAGTTTCCCGGGAAATACCCTATACCTTCCATACAGGCTTATACCGCTGCTTATAATTTCACGCTTAAGTTCAGACCACCTATCCGAATCAATATTTCCCACAATACACTTTATTGGCATATCTATTCCCTGGAGTTTCCACGTTCGCTTAGAATACACCTCAAACTCATTTTGAGCCTTATTAACTGCTTCCTGCACAGCCTTTTCCTTGTTTTTTGAAACATTTACAAATACATCCACATCGCTTTCCTTGTCAAAATCCCCTCTTGCCACAGAACCAAAAAGAATTATATCCCCTACATTATCGCCTGCTTTTCCTGCCAGTATTCTGACAAAATCATATACATAACAAAGCGCATACTCCCTTTTCATAAATCCTCACCAATATCTTCCTCAACAATCCTTTTGATTTCAAAAAATGCTTCAATTGCCTCTTCTGCTTCATGCGCGGATTTGCTTCGCCCGTAACATAGCCGGTCCCTAAAATACTCCTGTTTAACCAGCAACTCCAATAACCTGTCTTTATGCGCAAAATCAAACGGAAACTTATCTTTTGCTCTTTCCATAGACGCAAACCATCTATGATTCACATTAAATCCCGCAGAAATAAGATTCCTTTCATGAAGAAGAATAGCAAAACAATTCGTAGAAGCTTCAGACGCAACAAAGCCAACAATCTTCTGTCTCTCAGATACAAGATTCATCCTGATTTTTTCAAGAATATCATCTTCCAGTTCCCTTACTGCTTTTTTATGCTCTTCAATGCTGGTCATAATAATAATTTGCTTTTGACATTTATAAAGATTATGTAATATATTACACTCTTTTATGTAGTGTATTACACAATGTTGCATGGCTACAAAAGGCAGTTATAATCATAAAAAGCATCTGCGCACTCAACCCAAAACGAACTCACACAACTCGCCGCATTCGTAATCCTTCTGCTCATAATCATCATAAGAAAGCATGACTCGCGCATCCCTATCGCATTCGCGCTCATCCTCTTAGCCCTCGCAGCCTGCAAGCTTGCCTTCACAACCGAAGCAGCAGCAAACACAACAGCAATCCTTGCATACTATACTAAATCGCTGTAGGCGATTTATGTATTTCGGAAATATCTATTCGTATTTCCTGGATTTCCGAAATAAGGAAATGCGCAAGCATTTCGGAAATGTGGAAAAAACCATCAATGGTTTTTTACTGCACCTCCTGTGCGTCGGCATCACCGCCCGCATCATTGAATACATCAAAAACCCGCAAGATGCTGATAACTCATGAATCAAAAGCTAAAATCAAGGTAACGGCTCTTCAGCCGGACCTATATATCGGCAACATCAATACCACATCTTTATTAATCCCCGCAGCAAACAATAATTATGGATATCAACAGACTTCTAAAGCACAAAGAGTCAGAGACACTCGAATTCAAGGAGACACTGCGCATGAAAGAGGAGATAGGCGCAGCAGTGTCTGCGTTTTCCAACGCATCCGGCGGCGCAATCCTCATAGGCGTAACAGACGCAGGAGCCCTGAAAGGCCTCGACATCGGAAAAAAGACAACAACCGACCTTGCAGAATACATAAAGAAAAACACAGACCCAAACATCTTCCCTGAAATAAAAGTGCATGATGTTGAATCCATGAAAATTATTTCCGTAATGGTAAAGGAATCCCATGACAAGCCCGTGTTTTTCAGGGGCCGCGCATACAAAAGAGTAGGTAACACAAGCCAGAAAATCAACTCATCAGAGATAAGGGCGCTTGCGAAAGAATCAGGAGCTAAAGTGTATTGGGATAATCTGGTTTGTAAAGGAGCTATTCTTGATGATATTGATGAAAGAAAAGTCAGGCGGTTTTTGAGAGAAGCAAGGCACAAAAGAGGGTTGAAGATTCCAGAGAATGCTGAGTTAAAAGATGTGTTAACACAACTGAAACTTATGCAGGATAATAAACTTACGAATGCAGCAATTCTTTTGTTTGGAAACAACCCGGAGCAAATCTTTATCCAGTCTGAAGTTAAATGCATCGCTTTGCCAACAAGAAAATTCGTAAAACCATATAATATATATCAGGCCTACGAAGGCGGCCTTTTTGAATTGGTTGACAAATCAGTTGGCTTTGTTCTTGAGAATATCCGAAGACCTCTATGGGTGGAACCTGGTGAAATTGCAGCGAGACATCCTTACGAAATTCCAAGAGAGGCTGTGCGTGAAGCTATCGTCAATGCCATTGTCCACAGGGATTATCTCTCTCCTTCAAAAGTACAAGTGAGAGTGTTCCCGGATAGAATTGAAATCTGGAATCCGGGACAATTGCCATCTCAATTGAAGATAAGTGACTTAAAAAATCCTCATCCATCCATTCCATGTAATCCATCACTCTTCAGACAGTTTTACAGAGCAGTCTATGTGGAAGATGTAGGAGGCGGAACAGTCGATATTATCGGAATGTGTAAGGATGGCGGTTTACCAGAACCGGAATTTGAGCAGAAAATGGGCAACTTTGTTATTACATTAAGGCGCTCTATACTAACTGATGAATATCTTGACAGTTTAAATTTGAAGGAGAGACAGAAGAGAGTTGTTGCACATATAGAGAAGCATGGACGTATTATAAGGGCGGAATATGAGGGATTTTATGATGTCTCTGAGAGAACAGCCAATAGGGAATTGAATGACTTGGTTAATAAGAAATTACTTAAAAAAACAGGTAAAGGTCCCGGGACATACTATATTCTGGCGAGATATGGCGAGATATGGCGAGATAAAGAGTTGAGAAGACGATGAAGGAGACAAATCATTCAACTATTGTATATCCATTAAATGGAGATAGAGTATTTTTGTCTGAGATTGAAATACTTGGTGTTGAATTAAACAACAGATAAAAAATCCTGAAGATGAATC
>CBDUVR010000185.1:0-3159 GCA_965370705.1 uncultured archaeon
CTGTCATACTCAGGCCAGAAGTATGGATCAGCTTTTGGATAGAACGAATGAAGCTGTTCAGTCATATCTTGGTTCTGGAAATGGATTTGTTTTATAATCGGGTGATTTTGGTTTCGAGGTTTGGGTCCTGGTTTTTTGCTAGTTTTGGGATGTTTCCTACCAAGCCAATTTTATTATCTTTGATGATTATTGCGCCCTCAAAATGTTTCTTTTTTTTGAGCCAGTCGAGTGTTTCTTTGATATCTTTTTCGGTTTTCACCATGTTTGCTGATGCTGTTGCGAGCGCGTCTGCCACGCTTGCTTTTTTTGAGAGGATTACTGAGAGGTCGCATTTTCCGAAGCTTAGGGAGTGCCCCATTTTTGATGATGATGAGCAGATGGAGACGGGGGTGTTTGCGCCTGTCAACTGGAAGCATAGTTTATCTTTTAGTTTGTTTTGCCCTGAGAATAAGCCGATGTTTATTTTGCTTTTTGTGTATGCATAGATGTCGCCGCCGTTTTCTACTATGAGTGTTTCTGGTTTGTGGAGCGCTATTGCTTTTTTTGCTGTGAATTCGGCCAAGGTGCCTGCGACTGCTGCCATTGGGCCGACGTCTGCGATTTTTGCGCCCAGTGCCATTTCTTTTATTATTTTCGGGGCGCCTTTTTTTATTCTGACTGGCGCCAGTGAGTCCAGGAATTTTTTGCCTGCGTAGTTTTCTATTAGTGTTCTTTGGGTTATGAGTTCTTTTCTGACTGTGCTGATTATTTCTTTGCTGTCAGCCATGACTTTGAGTCTGCTTGTTTTATAGGTCAGTGTTCTTGTTTCCATTTATATCATCAATTGCCCTGTACGGGCAGATGGATATGCAGGCTCCGCATTCTATGCATTTGTCTGAGTCAAATTCTATTTCCATTGTTTTTCTGTCCGGGATGTGCAGTGCGCCTGTCGGGCAGTGGGCCACGCAAAGGCTGCATTGTGTGCACTTGTTTTTGTTTAGCTGTGTGCCTGTCTTGAATGTCTTTACTTTTATGCCGAGAGATTTCAGGTAGTTGATTGATTCTGTGATGTTTTTTTCTTTTCCATCTAATTCCACTATCATGAAGCCTTCCTGCTTTTCTGTGATGTTTGCGCGGAGGATGTTTGGTATTATATTGTAATGTTTTGTGATATGGTAGATTATTGGCTCTTTTACTGTCTTTTTTGAGTAGCGGAACTGGTATTTTTTATTCATTTTCACGGCCTCTGATTTTTAATTGCATGAATGACTGTTTTGGCGGAAGTTTTTCGAAGGGCTCGTTGAGGAGAAATTTGCCGTCCTGTATTTCTTTTTTTAGTATTGCCGCGATTTTTCGCGCTTTCGGGTAGCTTGACATTGAGCTTGTTTTTACGTGTTTGTTGTTTATTGTGATTTTTCCTGATTTTAGTTCTTTGTAGGTGACTTTTTTTATTATGCGGGATTTTCTTTCGGGGTAGTCTTTGCTGTAGTCGATGACCGGGGCGTATATGTCTTCGTCTTTTACGGCGGTGCTTTTGAGGATTTCTTTGTCCAGTATTGGTATTGCGATGCCTATGCCGAGGGCAAGGCTTGCGCCGTAGCCCGGGATGCTTGCTCCGCGTACGAATTCGCTGTTCATTTGTTTCATGTCTGCTGTCAGTGCCAGCGTGGCTGCGCCCTCTTCTGGGACTTTGTTTTTTGTTCTTGCACAGCTGCTTGTGTGCTGGGTGCCTTGTGCGTATATGTGGCCGTGTGCGCCTGCGAGCCATACTTTTGTGCCTATGCCGATGGTTCTGTATGTGGGGTCGTTCAGGAGGGGGCTCAGCTGGCCTGCTGATGAGTAGACTGCGTTTTCCATGTTGGGTTTTAATTGTCCCATGTAGGTGTATATGGTTCTTTTTTTGTGCGCGTTTACGGCTACGTTGTAGTTCTGGTAGCAGTTTCTCGGGTTTACCATTATTGCCTGGTTGAGGCTGTTTATGTTTATTGTTGTTCTTAGTTCTTTTTTCGGGTATTCGTCTGTGCCGTATGACAGGGCGAATAGCTGTACGTCTTTGCCGCTGACCAGATCTTCTATTACGTGCCCTCCGCCGTACCTGAATTTGCCGGGGAAATATCTGTTTTGCGGGTCGTTGTGCTGGAGTTCTGTTGCGCCGAGGTACGCGTCTACTGCTGCAATGCCTGTGTATATGCGCACGTCGTTTAGCCATGCTTCTGTCATTCTTATTTTCGGTTTTGTGTGGCCGAAGTTGAGGAAGCAGCCGGATGAGCACATTGCGCCGAAGGTTGCGGTTGTTACCACGTCTATTTTTTTGTATGCTTCATCGATGCCTTCTTTTTCTACTATGCCTATGATCTCTTCTGCTGTGACTACGACTGCCTGTCCTTTTTTTATTTTTTCGTTTATCTCTTTGTAGGTTTTTGGCATGTCCTGTCTTTTGGGGGTTTATCTTTAATTGTTTTTTGCGATAGTTTGATATTTGTGGATGTTTAATATTGTTTTATGTATTTCAGCCTGGGTTCGCTTGTGAACGGGCGCGCGATTGAGTTGTTGTTAGGGGCTTTGTTTGTTTATGTCGGCTATGTTAAGTTTAGTGCTGTCGGAATGAATTTTATTTTTGGTTATCCGGTTCTTGTTGTCCATGCGCTGATTTTTTTTGCTGTTGGCGGGCTTATGGTTCTTTCCCGTCCGCATATTGCGGTGGTTGGGCTTGCTGTGGTTGCGCTTGGTATTTCGCTTCACGGGCTTGGGTTTTTTAATTCTTTTAGTTTGTCTTACCTTGTTTACAGGTTTAGTAATCAGTTGGCTATGTTTTTGACTGATTTTTTGATGCCGGTTGCTGCGGCTTTCTGGGCGTTTAAGGGTGGATTTGGTTGAGTGATGTTTCTGTTGTTTTGGGTGATATTACTGAACTGGAGGTTGATGCTATTGTGAATCCTGCTAATTCTTCGGGGTCCATGGGCGGCGGGGCTGCGCTTGCTATCAAGAGGAAGGGCGGGCAGGTTGTTGAGGATGAGGCGATTGCGCAGGCGCCGATTCCTGTTGGTGGTGCTGTTTTGACGACCGGGGGGAGGCTGCCTTGCAGGTTTGTGATTCATGCGCCTATTATGGTTGGTCCTGCTGAGAGGATCGGCTCTGAGAATGTGCGGATGGCGGTTCTGGGGGCGCTTGCGCTGGCTA
>CBDUVR010000186.1:0-3129 GCA_965370705.1 uncultured archaeon
CTGACAATTCGATTACATTTTTTGCATCGTCTTTGTATGCTGTAATCATCAATTTTTTATTATCTGGAAGCTGCTGTATTTTGCCTGACAGGAAACTGCTTTTTTCTATGAATATCTGTTTTACAAGCATATCCTGCATGGCTTCAACTAAGCCGTAGTCGTAAATAACGTGGGAGAAAAACTCCTTTTTCTTTCCTTTTATTGTGAACGGCGTTGCTGTGAAATCATACTGTATGAAAAGGTGTTTTTCGTTTTCTTCCATCCTGTTTCGCAGTATTTCTATAGATTCCTGCCAGCGTTTCAGTTCTGAGTCTGTTGCATTGTGTACATGATGCGCCTCATCGTTGATTATCATGAGGTCATTGTTGTATGCCAGGAAATCCATGAATCTCTCAACACGCAGGGATATGGAGTCACTTTTCATGTCGATACCAAGTGCTTCGGAAAGTGTTTCTCCTTTTTTCCTTGAGGTATCGGTCAACTGATGCCAGTTTGTTATGAGTATGAATGGTGAATCTGTGTATGGCACATTTTCTTGGAGGTCATTTTTTGTAAAAACAGAAAGATGGAAATCCTGCCTCCAATCATCTGGCATGAACAGTTTGCGGTTGATGTCAATGGTCCGGGGCTGTCTTTTTTCATTCTTGACCTTGCCTAAAAATGAATCCAGCAGCCGCTCATAGACTATATTTCCGGGTGCTACCAGTGCAAAATGGGATGTAAATCGTTCATCTTCAAGTTTTACGCGGTTAAAATACTGCCATATGATTATGGCATTCATGACCCATGTTTTGCCTGTTCCGGTTGCCATTTTCACGGCGTATCGTGGGTGTTTGATGCTTTCTATGCCATGGCAAAGGTTTTTATCTTCAAGTGATTCTTTTGAGAATGTCTCAAACAGTCTACTTACCGATGGAATTTCAAGAATCTCGTAGCAATAGACAATTGATTCAATGGCTCTTTGCTGGCATTCAAAGAAACATTCGTCTTCATGCACCTCTTCCGAGAACCAGTAATTGAAAAGTTCCCGGGTGATGTGGGTTATCTGTTTTCCATTGACAACAGGATAGCCATTTTCAGACCATTCTTTAATTACAGGTTCTATTGAGCTTGCAAGGGGATGCTTTCCGAAGAGTTCGGTTTTTGAGGTTTTCTTTGCCATGCCGCTCCCCTACCTCAGGTCGAGTTCTTTTATTGCTGATGCATCATTCCCGAACACATCAACCACCCTTACTGCAATTGTGTATTTCTTGCCTCTTTTAAGATTTGCATCTGCAATAATGGGCACAGGTTCACCCTTTTTCCTGTCCCGTATTGCCTGCCATTTACTCCTGAAGACCTCGCCGTCATAGTCCCAGTCCACAGTCCAGAAATCGATGAGTGCAGGGAAGTTGTTGTGCAGCATTTCTTCGATTTCAGGTCTTTTTTGCTCGTCTTTGAGTGGAATGTCAAGTATCACATACTGGTCTATTTTAATGGTGGTTGATACTGATTCCTTACTCATGCTCTTAACCTGCGGCTCACCCAACCGCAGATACGGCTTTTGATAGAATGTTATCTTATCGGCAATGGAGACATCACCCACGTTTGTGCTCCTGAGATAGCGATACACATCTGATGGTATAACCTTGAACTCGACTGCTGCCAACTGCTTTGCTTTTGTATTCTTCTTAAGCCTGGCAAAGTCTTCTTCAAAATTATATTCATAATCCCAGGCAAGAATGACCAGCCGTTTGTAGCCTCTGCCGTCTGCTGTAGCAGCATTTTTTGCAAGTTCGATGGCTTTCTTTCCGGTGACCGGCCTGTCTGGTTCAGATACATAGACAAGGGTGTCCTTTTCGTCCATTTTGGTTCCGAAACCCTGCCAGTCGTCACGGGGCACGGCGCCGTAAAGTTTCAGGACAATATTGTACATCTCTTTGAGCTTCACGTCTTTGAGGTAGATGAGCTGGCGCTGGTAGTTACCAAGGTTCTGGACAAGGAAGGGGGCAGCATCCTGGTTGACAAGTCTGCTTCTTGCTACCTGTATGGCAGTTTTGGACAGGTCAGACGTAATCCAGCGCCGCCCGAGTTTTTCGGCGACTGCGGCAGTGGTACCTGAGCCGCAGAAGAAGTCTGCAACAAGGGCACCTTCGTTTGAGGATGATTTGATTATGCGCTCAAGGAGAGCTTCTGGTTTTTGGGTAGAGTAGTCAACTCGTTCAACTGCTTGTGAATTCACTGGATTCACATCCGTCCAAATTGACTGAAGGGCAGAGCCTTTGGACTCATCTAAATATCGCTTATAGTTCGGTGTTCCAGTCTTGGTGAAAATTATTCGCCCTTTTGACAAAAGGTCATCTATTTTTTCTTGTGAGAAACGCCAGTGATTCCCTTTTGGCGGTGCAATTATCCTGTCTCCAAACTTACGAGCTGGGCCGGAGCCAGACGCAGATAAAGATTGAAGTCTGTAAATTCGCCCATCAGGATCTTTCTGTCTGTAATGTGACGATTTGTATTTATCGGATTGTCCCATGAAAATCTGATTGAATGTGAAAATCGCGCCCTTTGTGTAGAAAAAAATAACATCATGTATTGATCCGTAGCGTTTAGGGTCATTGTGAGGTAATGAACGCTTCCATACTATTTCATTCCTGAAAGTTTTCATCCCAAAAACTTCATCCATTATAATCTTTATATAATGTCCCGCATGCCAATCGCAATGCACATAAATACTACCTTTTTCCGACAACAACCGCTTCATCAACTGCAATCTCGGATACAGCATATCCAGAAAACTATCAATCCCCCTTTCCCACGTATCCGAATAAGCCAGCCGTTCGTTCATCGGCATTTCCCGTTCATAATTCTCACCCCCAATCTTTACCTCATTCGGGAAATTAAAATTCTCCCCTGTATTGAATGGCGGGTCAATATAGATTAGATCAATCTGCCCTTCATACCCCTGTGCAAGCAGCGCCTGCATCACCAGCAGGTTATCACCCCATATCAGCCGGTTCGGCTGGCTGGAAATCTCATCCTCGCCAGAATCAAAGAAACTTGTCACGTTGCCGGTCGCCTTATTCGGATACACTTCCTCTGCGGTCTGGAACTCAAGGTCTTTGGGCGAGGGTTCACGGCGCGGCTTGG
>CBDUVR010000187.1:0-3125 GCA_965370705.1 uncultured archaeon
CTGTCTTCAAAGATTATTGCACTTGTGTATATTTCACCGGAAGACATGGCAATGGATGAGATTGCCCAGGCGACTGGATATAGTCTTGCATCAATCAGCCTCAAGGTAACGATGCTTGCGCAGTTCGGAATCATAAGCAAGACCCGGAAGCCAAACAGCAAGAAGTATTATGTGCATATGGAAAAGAACTTCATTGACGCAACAATAGACCAGCTTGTAGGTAAGCAGCAAAACCAGTTAAGCTATGCAAAATCAGAACTCCCGCAAATAATTGAAAAATTCAGGGAAAGAGCGAAAACTGACAATGATAAAAAAAAGCTTTTAGTGGTTGAAGAATATTATGGTCAGGTAATGAGATTTGACTCTGTAATCTCAGACATGATAGATATGCTTAAAAAAATCAGGTGATTTTGTGTGAAAAAAAGTATGCCTGTAATTGAAATAAAGAACGTGGAGAAAATCTACAGGATGGGCGACGTCGAAGTCCCTGCACTTGCCGGGGTTGATATCACAATAAACCGCGGCGAATTTGTCGCAATCATGGGTCCGAGTGGCAGCGGCAAAAGCACTGCAATGAACATGGTTGGCTGCCTTGACGTGCCCACGCGGGGCAGAATATTCCTTGACGGCCATGACATCTCACAGCTGGGCGAAAGTGAGCTTGCGCAAATACGCGGAAAAAAAATCGGCTTCATCTTCCAGACATTTAATCTCATTAACTCAGTCAGTGCGATAGAAAACGTCGAGTTGCCCATGATATTCCAGGGGGTCCCAAAAGACGAGCGGACAGAAAAGGCAAAAGAGCTTCTTACTCTCGTTGATCTGGGGGACAGGATGGACCACAAGCCAACAGAGATGTCCGGCGGCCAACAGCAGAGAGTCGCAATTGCAAGGGCGCTCGCAAACGACCCTGAAGTCATACTCGCAGACGAGCCAACAGGCAACCTTGACTCCAAAACAGGAACAGAGATAGTTGAGCTTATCGAGAGACTGCACAAAAAAGGAAAAACAGTCGTTATGGTCACGCATGATGAGACACTTGCAAAGCATGCAGAAAGGATAGTGCGTCTAAAAGACGGGAAAGTAGTTAAAGAGGTGTGATATATTATGAAAAAAATGTTAGTAGGAATAATAATGATGTTGATGATACTCCAGGGCAGCGCCTTTGCGCAAACCAGCCCCGGGTACAGTGACTTTAATGTCGTCTCCACAATATACGAGCCATACCCTGCAGAGCCGGGAAAATATATTGACCTTTATGTAAAGGTCGAGAACCTCGGCACAAGAGCTGCAACAGATAGTACTTTTGAGCTTATGCCGAAATACCCGTTCAGCCTTGATTCAGAGGCAGACGCGATTAAAAATTTCGGGCGCATTGAGCCGTCGCAGCCAGTGCTTTTGAAGTACAAGGTAAGGGTTGACAAAAATGCAGTATCAGGCAACAGTTCAATAGATCTGAGATACCGTACAGGGAAGGAAGGTATGTGGTTTACTATTTCATTTGATATTTATGTCAAATCCCGGGACACAATACTTTCCATTGAAAACGTCGAATCCACCCCGGATGAGATTGTTGCAGGAAGCAAGGCAACTGTGGAATTCACACTGAAAAACCTTGCAAACACCCAGGTAAAGGACATCAGCTTAAAACTAGATCTCTCTGCCTCAACTACGCCGTTTGCTCCTGTAGACTCCACAACAGAGAAAAGGATAGAAAAACTTGAGCCAGGTGAAGAAGAAAGTGTGATGTTCCATATTATTTCAGAAGCCTCTGCTGAGCCGAAAGTCTACAAAATACCACTTACTTTAGGCTATTCAGATGAATCCGGCAATACCTACACCAAAACCGACATCATCGGGCTCCTTATCTCTTCAGACCCTGAACTTGATGTATACATGGAAGAGTCAGACACATTCCAGGGCGGCACAAAAGGAAGCATCATTGTCAGCATCTCAAACAGGGGCGCAACAGAAGCAAAGTTCGTAAGCATCATACTTGCGCAATCAGAAAACTATGAAATTATCGGCCCCGACAGGACATACATCGGCAACCTTGACTCTGACGACTTTGACACAGCAGAATTCAAGCTCTATGTTGATGAGTCGCTGAACAACACAAAGATACCGATTACAGTTACAGTCAAACACAAGGATGCATACAATGACGAGCATATAGAAGAATTTGAACTCGAATTACCAATATACTCAAGAGACGACCTAATACGCCTCGGCGAAATAGAAGCAGACAGCGGCTCGAATACAGTGGTCTATGCGATTGTTGCGATTATTGTATTGTACATCCTCTACAGGCTGTTCTTCAGGCGAAAGAAGAGGTCGTAAGCTTATGCTTGCGGCCAACAGGCCTTTAAGGAGTGCTTTTCGGTGAAATAGATGCTCATAGATTATTTCAGGTTCTCTCTCAAGACATTCGGGGCGCGGAAACTCCGGACCGGCCTGACAATTCTTGGAATATTCATAGGAATAGCAGCAGTAGTTTCACTCATATCACTTGGCCAGGGTATGCAGAACGCAATTGATGAGCAGTTTGAGATGCTTGGAAGCAACAGGATAACTGTAACCCCCGGTGGAGGCCAGATGTCGTCGCCCATGACCACCGGGCTCGTTGCCGCAAAATTATATGACCATGACGTGGAAGTCATCCGCAAAGTAAAAGGCGTTGACTACGCCATCGGCGTGTTAACAAGGACAACAAAGGTTGAGTACCGGGGAAAGTCGCGATATACAATGCTTTTCGCATCATCCACAGATTCAAAGTCCATAAGGTTTATAGAAAACATTGATTATTTTATGGTAGAAGAAGGCAGGTACCCGAAAGAATCAGAGAAATACAAGGTATCAATCGGCCACGACATGGGAGAGAGCCTGTTTGACAGGAACATTCGACTGGGCGAAAAAATAACCATCAGCAACAAGAATTTCGAAGTGGTTGCGATCAACAAGAAATCAGGCAACCCTGTGCACGATACCAAGGTATCCATCCCCCTTAAGACAGCCCATGAAATATTTAATGTAGAAAAAGAGCTGTCACTGATATTTGTAGAGGCAAGCCCCGGTTTTGAGCCGGCGCAGGTTGCGGAAAATATTGAGGATGCACTGCGCAGGGA
>CBDUVR010000188.1:0-3101 GCA_965370705.1 uncultured archaeon
AAAAGTAACAGACATTTCAAAAGAGACAAACATAAAACTTATTGAAACAGACAACCTGGGCACAGCAATAATCCACATGCTCAGGTGAATCAGGGTAAACTATATATACTCCCATACAACTATAAGATAATCATGATAACAATGATAACCCCTAAAAAAAAGAAAGGTGCAATATCAGCTCTTCCTGAACTAATACTTATGATTTTCGCACTGGCGCTCGGTGTTATGCTTTTTTCAATCGTATTCAAGTTTGGTGCCGGCGTGAAAAATTCATTCACTGAAGACCAGCTTGATGGCGAACCTGATTTTGTTTCCGAAAATCTGGCGAGGCTCGCACAAGACTGCTGGAAACTGAACAAAAGAGGCAAATCACCGGAAAATGATAATTGCTTTACACTGAAGATAAAGAGCACAGGAAATGTTACAGAATCTGATTTTAACAGGTATCTTGACTGCAAGTATCTGCCGAACAATTTTCTTAATCTGGAAAACAAGACACATCATAAGTGCGGCGAAAAAGACAAAGTGTACTGGGAAATTTACAATAAGGACACTGAGATCAAAATCTCATATTCCGCATCACGAAGGCGGATTGAAATAGTGGAGACTGATGCAGTCTGCATAGGCGCATGCTGCATTGATAAATGCCATGAAAGATGCCGTGATATGAACAGAAAGTGCGAAGAAATGCATTCAAAATGTGACGGTGAAGAATGCGATAAATTCCATACCGAATGCACAAAAATAGCAAAATATGTTTGTGACAATTGCAAAGACACTTGCGACTTTTAACCATAGGATAAATCTCAAACATCAGAACCATAACTTTATTTACTAGAGCAGCTAATATATCACCATGGGCAATAAAGGGCTGGCATTTGAGACAATAGGCATCATGACACTTGGCATTGTTGCATTATTTGTACTCCTTTCATTTCTGGGAGTAATACGGGTATCAGTAACAAACATCTTCTGTACAGCCTATTCAGGTATAGCGCAGCCGCCAGCATTTTGTGAAGTAGCTACCTGCAGTTCCGAGCGCTACAAAATAAGGACCGAAGACACAGAAATTTTCATGCGTGAAATCGCAGCACACACCATCACATGCTACAGGCATAAAGCAGGATGCCTCCAGGAAGACGGCGTACTCCTCTGCTATGCATTATTAGCAGAAAAGCACCCGCAGGACAACATATATGAATACAACTTAACGAGGCTCCTCGAAGACGAAGGAGGATGCGATGCACTGGAAAATAACATAATAATAGACCCGAGCGGTGCAAAAGTGATATATGACGGCAACTGTGGAATCCACGACAATATAGAGTGGAAAGTAAGAGATATATTTATTAGGAACCAGCCGCTAATATTAATAGAATATAATGAAGAGAATGATACTGTAATGGTGAAAGCATGATGAAAGACAGGAAAGCACAGATGGCCCTTGAATACATAGCAAAGCTTATGATCATAGTTGTGGTTATAGCCGTGGTAATAGGGATGATGTTCCATTTTAAGAAAGATATTGTAAAGAAATGGGAAACCATATCAGATCCGGACGGCGACAAAGAGCCGGACCCCAACGCAGCATTTATAGATTTGGGCGCTACACCACTTACAGCCTCGGACTTTGCCAATTTTATCGAGACATGCTGGGCTGAGACAAGAGACGCCGAAGACAGCAAAGTATGTTTTGTGCTGAAAGGTACTACCGAAGCAGGACTCACCGAAGCCACGATAACACCTCTACTGGACCCGAAAATTACAGTTGATTTTACAGGTGTCAACTTTGGTGACGACCTTTTTTCTATAAATTATGTAATAGTAGGAAACGAAATACATATCAAAAGCTGATTACTCGCTTGGGAAGCACAGTGGTGAAGCCGCAATGTCCGACAAAAAAGCGCAGATGGCATTTGAGTATATCGCAAAGATGTTGATAATAGTGGTAGTCGTGGCAGTCGTCATAGGAATGATTTATACTTTCAGTGGCAGAATTAAAGAGACATGGATTAATCTTACGAAACCTACTAACCCTAAGCCGGTTGAAACTCATGCAATACCTGTTGAAGGTCCTTTTTATGCATCGGACATTGCCAACCTAATTGAGACATGCTGGGTAGAAAAAAGAGATGCTGAAGATGACCGTATATGCTTTGTTTTGGAAGGACCCTATAACGATAATGCAGCAACTGCTGAAAGTGACATCATAAATCTGCTTGAACCGGAAATCAAAAATAATGTTGAATTTGATGCCGACTTTGTGAATGATGACTTCTTTTCTATCAATTACAAAATTATAGGCAGAAAGATACGGGTAAAAAGCTAAAACAGAATCATCAATATAAATCTGCAATTACATAAAAATCCTATGGATTCAGACCATCTGAAAAAAAAAGGAAAATTAGTCCTTGTCGGCGGCACATTTGACCTGATACATCCAGGTCACATATTCTTTCTGGACAATGCAAAAAAGTTAGGGGATGTTCTCATCGTGATCGTGGCCCGCGACACCACAGTCAGAAAACTAAAGAGAGCACCAATCATCCCTGAGAATCAGCGGGTGGACGTGGTCAGTGCACTAAAGCCAGTAGACTTTGCCATTCTCGGCAAAGAAAAAGAAGATTTCACAGAAATAGTAAAAGAGATAAAGCCCGACATAATAGTCCTCGGTCCAAACCAGATACATGACATTTCAGAACTCAAGGAAAAACTGCAAAAATCCGGCCTAAAAGCAGAAGTAATAAAACTTGACAAATTCAAAAAAAACACGCTCTGCAGCACAAAACAAATAATAAAAAAAATAAAAGAGTCCAAAACGCAGAATCCCAACTTCTTTTCCAAAAAATAAACTATATATATTACTTTAGCAATATTAATTGATAGACTTGGGATGCCTATGAAAACAAAAGTATTTATTTTATGCTTTGCAATTCTCGCATGTATTGTACTTCTTTTAAACAATGCATCCAGTGTTGTTTATGATGTATGCGAGGCAATGTCAGACGAAGAAATATCACACGACGATTTTCAGGTATTGATTGAATCAATATATAATGGCGAGTGCAACGAGGCAATGAATGTCAAGACAACATTTTCAA
>CBDUVR010000189.1:0-3099 GCA_965370705.1 uncultured archaeon
CAGCTCAAGAACGGCGGCAAAAGAGTTACAATATGCGAGGTCATCAACAGGCTTTTGGACATAGCAGAAAACAAAGATAAAATGTAGCATCTCACCTTTTTCTTGTGTCAAAAAGCGCACCAGGATTAACGCAAATCTAGCCATATAATAGTGATTTAAATGAATGTAACAGAAAGAAAAAAACAAATAGACTACTGGCTCAAAAACAGGGACCATGCTTTCCGTAGCGGTCAGCTTAAAGAAGTAAAAAGAATAAACAAGATACTCTCTTTCTATGAGTACAGGAAAGAAAACACAACTGCCGCTTAATCTTTTGGATACTTGACAAGCGGCACAAACACACACGAAGTTATAGGCTCCTCAATAAACTTGCCCCCGACTTTCCTTATCTTCAAAAGGCTCTGCACAAACACGCTCCCCACAGGAATCACAAGAATCCCCCCTTCAGAAAGCTGCTCAGGAAGCGCATCAGGCACACATTCACAACCGGCAGTGACAATTATCCTGTCATAGGGCGCATCCTCCTTATACCCCAAAGACCCGTCACCCAGGACCACGCGCACATTCCGGTAACCCAGCAAATCCAAAACCTTCCCTGCCTGCAAAAAAAGACTTTTCCGAACCTCAACAGATATCACCTCACTTGCAAGAACCGAAAGAACCGCGCTCTGGTAGCCAGACCCCGTTCCAACCTCAAGCACCTTCTCATCCCTGCGAAGCTCAAGGCACTCACTCATCAAAGCAACCATATACGGCTGTGAAATCGTCTGCCCCTCGCCGATGGGAAGCGGCCTGTCAGAATAAGCATCCCTCCTCATCTCCTTTGGCACGAACTCATGGCGCAACACACTCTCCATTGCCCAAAGAACGCGTTCATCCTTTATACCGCGCCCCCGAATCTGGTTTTCAACCATACTCCTGCGCTCATCCAAAAAAGCATCTTTCATAACTAATTATTGGCGCCTGAAATTAAAAAAAACCACAACATCTGTCATCATCTCATACACAAAAACCCCGCCCCTACTCATCACGAGCGTAGACAAGCAGTCCTATTCACAATCAGAAAAAGTAAACCTCACAATAATGTTCATACCTCGCGAGAACATGTCATGCTCATTCATCCAGATAGAAGTCCTGAGCCCGTCAAAGACCCCCAGACAATCTATGCAGACATAGGAAAGATGACAGCACTCAGGGAAAGAACCCCGCACACCATGTACCGCGAATTCACAATCCCTAAGGCAGAAGCAGGTCAATACACAATCCGCACGACAGCAACTTTACATCCCACAGGCGAAATAACAGACACCTCGACCTTCAGGCTCGAAAGCAGCATAACAAAAATAAAAAAATTCAGTTTCAAAATCATATTGCTTGGAGCAATAATCATCACGGTCATTCTTGCACGGCGCATCTACAGGAAAAAAGAATTCGAGCAAGAACTATCCTCCCTGAAAAAAGAAGTCGAAAAGATATAACCTAAAACAAAAAAAGACTTTCGTACAAAAAAATCAAAAACAACCTGAAAAACGACCATGAAAAAGAGGCCCTCCCAGCAGCAAATCAATCATATCAACCCCCAATTACCTTCGAAAAGAACAAACTCCCTAAAATCAGGGAATAAACCCTAAAATTAGGGAAAACTCAGGTATATACAGTTTACTCACTTCCCCCCAACAACCGACCCCACCAAAAACCCAAAAGCGCTCACAAGAATAATCACGGCCCCGGAAGGCAGATCAAACACATAAGACACAAAAAGCCCCAAAACCATAAAAACCGCAGAAAGAAAACACCCAAGAACCATCATCCCTTTGAGGCTGCGCGAAAACCTTCCGCTGATAGCAGCAGGAATAGAAAGCATCGCGATAACAAGAATAATCCCGACAACCTTGATAAGAATCACAACAGTAAGCGCAATCAGGCAAAGCAAAACAACATTCACTTTTCCGACATCCACCCCCCTCACACTCGCAAACTCCTCATCAAAAGAAACCGCGAAAAACTCATTATAAAGCAAAGCAACGCAGACAACAATAGCCAGATCAAGCAAAGCCATCAAAAAAATATCATCCGCACCCACACTCAAAATATTCCCAAAAAGATAACTCATCAAATCCGGCGCATACCCTGGAGTCATATAAACAAACAATATCCCAAGCGCCATCCCGACAGCCCACATAACACCGATAACAGTATCCTCCCTCTGCTTCATCCTCCTGCTCACAGCGCCAAGCAGAACCGCAAAAACAAGGCTGAACCCCACAGCACCGAGAATCGGGCTGATTCCGAGAAAATACCCGAGCCCTATCCCCCCGAAAGCAGCATGCGAAATACCCCCGCTGATAAAAACAATCCTTTTTGTAACAACATAAGTCCCGATAATCCCGCACGCGACACTCGCAAGAACACCGGCGATCAGCGCATACCTCATAAAATCATACTGCAGAATCTCAATCATTTTGAAGCCCTCTTATGCATCTTAAGAACCCTGTGCGGCACACCATGCGCGATAAGCTCAACAGGGCACTTGTAAGTCTTTGCAAGCGCACCAGGCGCAATCTCCTTATCACCATGATAATAAAGCTTCTGGTTGACGCATGCAATCTTGTCAACATACACAGAAACAGCTCCGATGTCATGTGACACAAGAACTACAGTCATTTTTTTGTTCAACTTGACAAGCAATTCATAGAACCTGCTCTCAACCCGCCTGTCAACACTTGCAACCGGCTCGTCAAGAAGAAGAATCCTCGGCTCGCACGCAAGCGCCCGCGCAATCATCACCCTCTGGAGCTCCCCCCCGGACAGGCTCCCAATCTGCCTGTTCTTAAGCTCAAGCGCATCCACAGTCTTGAGTGCCTGCGCACTAACACGTGCATCTTCATCATCAAACCTCCGGAACATCCCCCCTCTCATGCGCCCCATCATCACAGTATTACACACAGTAGCAGGAAACTCACGGTCAAAATGACTATGCTGCGGAACATACCCGATCATCCCTCTATTCTCAACAGGCGTCCCCCCGAAAACAAGAACCTTGCCCTTCTTCGGCTTGACAAGCCCGAGAATCACCTTCAATATAGTAGTCTTTCCCCC
>CBDUVR010000190.1:0-3087 GCA_965370705.1 uncultured archaeon
CCTGCCACATTCAAAAACATATACACCCCGGCGCCGACAGGCACACTCTTCATATTCATATCTTTAGTGCGCATAACCATCCATTAAGACAACAAAAATTAAATGTATATTGTCCATGCTTTGAAATAAGAATGATCAGATTATTGAGTATACCCCAAAAACCAAAACATTTATATGTAAGGAAATCCAATTATAAGAAAGTAAGAATTACGGAGGTAATAATATGGCTGTTGAAACTGTTAAGATGTCCTCAAAAGGCCAGATTGTGATACCCCAAGAGATAAGAGAAGAATTGCATGCTGGCGACGGCACAGTCTTTGCTGTTCTTGGCAGCAGGGATACTGTTGTCTTGAAAAAAATAAAGACACCTTCAAAAGAGGATTTGATTAAGGAATTAGAAGTAATTGCAAGGCAGGGAAAAAGGCGCCTACAGGCAAAAGGAATCAGGGAATCAGACATCCCTGAAATAGTTGAAAAATCCCAAAGAAGATGAGTCTATGAAATCAACTATTGAAATTCTCTCAGACCCGAAATTAAAAAAAGAAGCACTAAAAGGAAGAGAACAGGCAAAGGCAGGCAAGACTAAGAAATTAGCAGACATTAAAAAAGAACTCGGCTTTTAGAATTCATCCTTATATAATATTGATTCCATAATCATTCACTTTTAGTCTCCACTAAACCTCATATTATTCTCATACTGCAAAAAATAATGTACGTTATCCGGTGTCACGAGTAATCCCTTAAATCTAACTTCTTTGAATGTCATCATAGCCTTTTTTTCAGAATAGTCATACTTCGTGATTAATATTCTTATGATGCCTTCCTTTGTTCTGTCTGAATCAAAGAGTGCATGAATCAATTCTGGAGGCATTGTTTCTGCTGCTTTTAGAAATTTCTGGCGATTTGATTGAGTTAACTGATAATCATATATTACCGAGCCAACTCCCATGTTAATAGTATTTTTAACTAATTCCAGAATATTCTTCATATCGTATGCTTTATAGAAAGAAGCAATTCTACCCAGTTGTGTTGGCAACAAACCTTCATCAATAATATTATTTACAATACTTTCGCTATTCTTCTCTTTAAAAGACTCTACTTCTTTCAACACCTTCTGACATATTTCATTATACAGACTTAATGATATCGTTTTTGGTTTAAGTACAGAGTAATAAGCAAGTGAATGCTGAAGTGCTGTGTTTGTCTCAAGTTCGTGTTTTGACTCTATGTTTATTCCTTTTGATTTGTATCTGAATTCTGAAAATGTGAAATTATTAATTGTTTCAGTCGAGGGCAGATCACCAGAAAGAACTTTTAGCTTTTTTATAGCTTGTGGATCCCTGCGTAATTTCTCTATATCAGCCATAGAACCGCTCTGATATGTGATTACACCAAACTGCTCTAGAGAGAGTCCAAAAGAAGAATTGTTCAGTATCTCAGTTAAGGTTCTAATATCCTCATTCACATGTCGATCATTTATATAGGAAGAACCAATACCATTGACAGCAGTTTTAGTGTCAAATAACTCAGAACCAACAGAAGGAGAAATAAGAGAGTCACTTATGTGTCTGTCTCCTTTACCCATACTTAAAGATGATACTTCACTCAGAATCTTTCTTGTTTCTTTCAGTGTCAATACAGGAAAAGTAGGCTCTAATTTGGGTATTTTCAAAGTGGTTGGCTCTGGCTTATCGTTCAGGATGAATATACATTTGTCTGTTACAATCCCGATACGTTTGACTTTAATCAGATATGGAAGTTCTGAAGATACTCTGACATTGTATTCATAAGGCGCAAGGACAATAATATCTGTCTCTATTTTTGAGGTCTCTGCATAATATTTGTATGTTTTGAAGCCACTAGAAGTGTCTATTTTTCGTTTGGACAACAACTTCAATATTGAGCTTGAAAGTTGTTTATTCAGAATAACGGGTTCTAAATATCCTTCAACGCTTCTATTGTCTCCTTTTTTATGATATAACTCATCTATTGCTACAGAATATATCTTATTTATGATAGGCAAACGATTTGTCGCTATTGTTGCACCTTTCACATGAGGAATTTGAAAGAAATCTATTTTCTGTTGTAGTTGTTGCTCCTCGACAAGTTCTTCAAAAGTTGGATTTGGCTTATTGACTAACCACATTTTAAAGGCACGATTTTTAGTTCCTTCAAGCATAATAAGTACTCAGTAAAGTAAATATTTATTTGTGTTATATCAATAGATGACATTATGATAATGAAAAATGAATATTGTCTTTATTCGCGTACTCCACTAACGGATATGGGTGACGATTCAACCGGTTATTGGATTGCCAAAATACCGAAAGAAAAAACTGAAGAACTGGTTAGAAGAATACATCAACTTATCTCTCATAAAACGTAATTTATCGTAATTAATAAACTTTCACTTCTCAAGAATCCTCTTCAAAAACCTGCCAGTATACGACTTATAAGACTTTGCAATCTCCCTCGGCGTACCCACAGCAACAACATTCCCCCCCTCATCCCCTCCTTCAGGCCCAAGATCAATAACATAATCCGCGCACTTAACCACATCCAGGTTATGCTCAATAACAATCACCGTATCCCCATTCTCAACCAGCTGGTTAAGCACAGAAAGAAGCTTCTTGATATCATCAAAATGAAGACCTGTAGTCGGCTCATCAAGAAGATATATAGTCTTCCCTGTACCCCTCTTGCAGAGCTCGGATGCAAGCTTGATCCTCTGCGCCTCCCCCCCTGACAGCGTCGTCGAAGACTGTCCAAGCGTGATATACCCGAGCCCCACATCATAAAGCGTGTCAAGCTTCTTCTTTACCCGCGGAATGTTTTTGAAAAACTCACGCGCCTCCTCAACAGTCATATCAAGAACATCAGCAATGTTCTTCCCCTTGTAGCGCACAGACAGTGTCTCGCGGTTATACCGCTTGCCCTTGCACACCTCGCACGGCACATAGATATCAGGCAGAAAATGCATCTCAATCTTGATCACACCGTCACCGTCGCAGGCTGAGCATCTCCCGCTCGCTACATTGAAGCTGAAGCGCCCCGGGCCATACCCGCATATCTTGGCATCAACAGTCC
>CBDUVR010000191.1:0-3053 GCA_965370705.1 uncultured archaeon
TTACAAAAAGAAGTTATGAAGATATCTCAATTAAGGAAGAAATCAGAACAGTTTTCTATAATAATTTGGTTTTGGGACGACTTGTCACTTGATCTTACAGGAAGTAGTGCATTAATGGAAAAACATTATCCTCACTTTCTTAAAAGCTCTATGGCTTATGACAAAGTTATAATGATGATTAAAGAATCAGAAATTTCAGATTGGGAATATGATGATGAGGAAGGTGTTTTGACGTATAAGTCTGATGTGAAATTAACCATAAAGAGACTAGATATAGATTTGAGTGCTGATTATTATGAACCTTGGTTGGAACACTTTGCTTATAAAAAAGGACACAGGGCGAGATACAATATTTTTTATGGCGGTTCCTTTATTAAAAAAGAATATTTTGTTGCTGTTGATAACTTTAGAGGATACATCCCTTTTCCAAGAGACGGGCACACAAATAACCCAAAACTGACAAAATGGAAATATAATATCGGAAAGATAATTCATTCTGTGGTTGCTTTTACGAACCCTGTTTATTCTTATGATAGTATCTTAAAGAGAGCAAACATTTCTGTGATTGATGAGTAGAGTAATCTATGATGTATTGATAAAAACTATTTTGGCTCGTCGAGTACCATTTTACATAACAGGGCACCCTGCGCAATCGCGAGGGCGCGACGTTGCTACTACTAAAAACTTATAAAACTATAGAATAATCACAATATATGTCATTTGATGTAAGTACTCACCCCATATATGGCTCAATTTTGCGTGCTCTGGGCATAAATCCAGATACAGGAGAATATTCTCTTGTGGCTGCTGATGTGTCCTACATAATAACTCAGGTTCCTAATGAGTGTATGAATACGGATGTGAACATAAGTGAGGCACTAAAAAAGCTAGAACTAGAAAAATTTATAAAAAGAGATGCTGGAGGAGACCTCTCTTATTATAATCTCGCCTTAGAAGGGAGAAACTACGTTAGAAGTCTTCTTTAGGATTGCGCCAGTTACAATCAAACCAGCAAACAAGGAATTTGTGTTCAATAATCCTTTTCAAGAATCGGGCAAACATAATTGATAAAACAGAGCGCAACAAGCGCGGTCCCGAATTTCTTTTCAGGCACTAGTGTGTCTACAATAAGTTTCATATCCTTTAGTTCGTATTTTTCAGAAAAGCCGTTGTGATAAAGTTCTTTTATGCTTGCATCAAGCAAGTTTTTAATCTCGTCTTTAGTATAATTTCCGTTGTGCTCGCATACAAGGCCGCCATGTTTTTCACCGGTCTGTTTGTCATAAAGCCCGCCGTGAATTATGCCTGCAGTGCACCTTGTGCCTTTTTCAGAAGTTGCAACAGCCATTATGGTCTCCATTACAGAGCCGTGAGTCAGAACAGGCGGTTTTTCAACTTCCCGTGCTATTGCAGGCAAAATAGAAGAGTATGTCATTATATTACAGACTTCGATTCCTGCTGCCTTGAGCGCAAGATGGTATGAGCCTGCGTGTACTGCGATATCGCTTTCTCCGGTTCCGGATGCCACAAAATAGTCTTTTGGAATTCGCATTCCAATAAGAATTGGCTGATTCTTAGCATTGCTGCTAGAAACAGATAATTCATTTTCCGAAGAAAGAGTATTGTTCATCTTTTTACCCCCGATAAAGTAAACAAGATTGCTTAAAGAAGAATTGATAATTTGAACTGTTCGTGTATTTTGGTTTTCAGCCATTTTTCCTTTTCTCTTTTCAGCGATAATATACCTCCAGTGCGACATTAAGCCACTCGTAAGCAGTATGATTTTATACACATATTCATTTATAAACTTTATTTTTGGCGTCAGAAGTTCTTCAAAGACGGCGTAATGCCAATTTCCGTTTTCGGGTCTACTGCTTTCTGTCATTTTTGAGCTTTTCAAGCATTTTTCCTTTCTTTTCCATGAGATTCTTGTGCTTTCGAGCATTGCAATTCTCAAGAACATAGCCTGCTATGAGCGGAAAAACAATTGAGTATTCGCAGAATATCTGGACAAGATTTTTGCTCGCATCTTTGTATTTCCCCCATGAGACACCCTCGCTGAATGTGCAGCTTGAAAGTCCGCCGTCGCGCTCAATTGCCGTTGTTATTTGCAGGCCCCTGTCAGCGCCCTCAAAATTTATGCCAAGTATCTGCTGTATTGTCGGGCCTGTCTGCTGGATAAAGTTCTTAGGGCCTCCACCGCCAAGTTCCACAAAGCCTTCCTGCTTTGATGAGTACGCGATTGCCGCGCTCTCAAGCACGTCGAGTATTGATGAAGGATTTACGTTTTTGCCGTCAAGAAACGATGCAGCATTGTTCAAGGCAATTGAGTGGTTTGAGTTTGAATCATAATATATTGGCACACCGTGCCTTGCAGCCTCTGCAAGAAACGAGCGTTCCGGGAACTTTGCGTTTTTCAGGACAAACTTGCCAAGCGCATAGTTAAAGTCAGCGCTCGAGAAATTGTTCTTTAGTTTCATCTCGTTTGCGAACTCCCGAATTTTTTTGTCCTGAGCAAGAAGTGTCTTTGATTCGTCGAGAAAAATGTCATAAATTCTGATTACTCCGTCTTTGCGAAGAACATTATCATCAACCTTTGGGTAGCCCTGCTTCATTGGCAGCCCATATGCAAAGTGCAGGTCATGGTATGCCTGCGCACCCGTAGTGCAGATAACATCTATGAATCCTTTCTTTATGAGGTCTATGACATATCCACCAAGGCCTCCGACTATGCCTGCCCCTGCGATGCCAAGCCAGATTGTGTCGTTATCCTTTACCATTGCCTCGAAAATGCGCGCTCCGTCCGCGACATTTCTCGCCTCAAAGCATGTTTTTGAGTAGTTGTCAATCAGTGCATTGAAAGATAGTTTTTCCGGCGAGTGTATAGGAACAATGTCCTTACCACCCATGTGTTTTTTGTCCATGGCATGCTTTGATGTGAAAAGGATTTATACTTTGATGCAGTATCATGAAACCGCTATTTTTGAGTATAACTCAAATTTAAAAAACTGACCGAGAGGCTGCTAAAATTATATAATGTCTTGAACACCATA
>CBDUVR010000192.1:0-3026 GCA_965370705.1 uncultured archaeon
ATCTTTCATGATTATACTTATATGTTCCTTTTTTGCATATTGCAGATTCATACCTACAAATATCTCAATCATGCTTCTTCGTATGTATTCATCCAGAAATATTATAAATCTAACGGAAAAAACTGTAATAATTACTGCTTCAGGATTCATCCAACCTCAAGCACAGTAAGCTCAGCCACATCCACATGCGCACCCAAAATATCAGCAATAGACGGCTTTGTCCGCCCACCGTCGCCTGTTGCAAGTTCTTTTATGTAAAGTCCTGCCTGTGTTTTTAGCTCTATTTTCAAAAGACCCTCTTTTGAAAGAGAATACTTTACAGAATAAACCTTTCTTTTCCGCTCTATGTCAGCGCGCCTGTGTTTCACGCGCTCCGGGGTTCTCTGTCTGATAACACCAACAAGCGCATCAAGTTTATTTAAATCCTCCTTCGTAACCACTTTATCCGCCTTGAGCGCCAGAAGATAAGTCTTATCCGGATTTGCGCTCTTTATTTCCCGCACTTCTTTTTTGTCTGCGAATCTCAGGTCATCCACTTCTATCTTTTTTGCATATAATTTGTTTATCTTTGCTTTTAGTTTCACAAGGTCAATATCCCTTTTTCCCGGCTCAATGACCTCAATCACAAACACTCGCCATCCAAGGCATAAAACATCAACATCTTCGCGCCCCTGGCCGTGAAACTTAGTATCCACTCCTCCAGTTGCTTCAAGTACTGGCTCAGCAATCAACTGCTGGACACTGGTAGGATACGAGAGCCCTCTCCAGTTGCACTTATCGCACCCGCTGCCGTGGCAGTCCGGGCAATAGTGCTTAGTCTGCGGGATTTTCACATATTTCTTATACTTCCCATATATGTACAATGCATTAATCGTTACCTCAATTGCATTCTTATCAAGATTCAGAAGAATAACAACATCCGGGTTATCAAGATCAACTTCTTTTTTTGTTTTTTTCTGCAATATCTTGCCGGTTTCCCTTGAAAGCTCTTTTTTTATTGATTCTGTGCATTCAATACCTGCTGATTCCCATAAATCCTCTTCATTCTTCAGGAGTTTCTCTGACAGCCTTACGCCAACATGGAATGTATCATATTCAAGATCCTCTACTTCTTTCAGCATTTTCCCGGATATTTTCAAAAGGCTGTCAAAAATCCCGTCGCAGACGCAGCACGTTGCTTTCTTTGCCCTGACTGCTTTGTTCCTGAAACCAATACCAACAAAATTTGATGGATCAATATCCATGTCTTCAAGCTCGTTTTGCATCGCAAGAGTCAGCCGCAGTGCTTTGCCGCGCTCCTTGTTTGTGCAGCCTGTGAGCAGCTGCGCAAACTGTCGGCCAAGACAATTGTCGCACACATACCCTTTTTTCAGAATTTCAGAGGCTGAATCTATTACATTCATGTTATCACGCAATCTACACACAATAGCGTGCTTCAAAATTATTTAAATATTGCCTTTTACTGCATTTGTGATAGATAACTGCGTGTACAGGAGAATATTTTTATACTACCGCCAACAACTATTAGGTATGCAAATTACAAAATATGTTATATTCACAGGAATCATTATTCTAATGTTGTCTTCACAGGGATATTCACAAGCTTCCAGGAATGTTGCGATTTTTGATGAGGATTCAGAGCTTTTGGAGCTCAGCAGCATAGAAAAAATCGGTTTGACTGTCAAGAATGCTGCTGATTCAGAAGCCACAATTGATTTATACATCGGCTCTACAGACAGCGCATTCAGGAACTGGATATGGTTCGAGAACCACAGGTATGACAATGGCAGGACTCAACAAAAACTGATACTTGCGGGGCATGAAGAAAGACGTATTATTGTAAATGTCCTTGCAGGCAGGGTCGGTGATTATAAACTGATAGTCGGGCCTGATGGCAGCGATGTTAGCAATATGTATGATTCCGCAGATATCCGTATTGTACGCAAACAGGGAAGCGGAATATTCTCCGACTCTCCGGGTCTTGGATTTATAGGTATTTTATTGACTCTCATTGCGGCATCGATAATTATATTAAGGAAAGGGCTTATAAATAATGTCTAGATACAGATGGAGATATTTCTGTAGGGAGATGATAGATATGCGCAAGTTCAAATGCAGTGTATGCGGCAATGAAAAAGTAGTTGAGTCACAGGAGAATGATATGTTTCATAATCCTGTCTGCTGCGGCAAAAAAATGTATGTTGCAAGCTAAATATATGCAGCAGTTGATTTGTTGATTTATGCTATTAGTCAGCTTTAGGTTTGATGAAACTTATGTCTGCTTTAGAATCGATTGAAAATATATGGGACCGGTTTGAAGCAGATTTGACTTCAAGACTTGACCCCGGCCAGAAAAAGCTCTGGAATATATTTATCTTCCTCCTGAGGTTCCTTGTTCTTGCTATCCCGCTGCATGTGCTCCTATGGCTTAATTTTGACGCACATATGCTGCAGGTAGTCACAGTAAACTCTGTATCCTTTTTATTATCTCTATTTAATGTCACTCACAGGGTTATAGATGTCTTTCTGATAGTAGATCCTGGCTCTGTTCCGTGGACAATTGAAATAATAAAAGACTGCGTCGGCTGGAAATCCTTCATGGCTGTCTGCGCTCTCATTTTCGCAGTAAGAAAAGTCAGCGCAAAGAAGCGCATAAAAGGAATCCTAATCGCAGCTCCCATCATCTTTGCAGGCAACATCTTCCGTATCTTCACTTCAATCTATCTCTCAGTGACTTTCGGGTACAAATGGTTTGACTTCATCCACAACATCCTGTGGCAGTGGGGATTGATAGCGCTCGTCATCCTGATATGGTGGGTGTGGCTTGAAAAAATTGCAGACATTGGAACCAAAACCAGAACTAAAAAGAAAACCCGCACCCACAGAACAAAATGAATCATAATCCATCAGAGAATCAGGGCTCAAACCACACATTCACTTCAAAAACACATGCCCAACACGCTTATCCCATATCCACGGGTCTTCCGTCTGCGCATTCTCCTTCAGGTTTATGAACTGGAACAATT
>CBDUVR010000193.1:0-3020 GCA_965370705.1 uncultured archaeon
GATGATTCTCGTGGGGACAGGGCTGCATTGAGACGTTGCCATAACCCCACAGAAGTTGCATTTAATCCGGCATTTCATCGACTTAGAATGAAATACAAGCAGTTTGGCTATGTGAATCAAGAATCGCTGGCATTGATAGCTGGCATCCTGTCTCATGTAAGGAACAATAATGAGCGTGTACATATTGCAGCACAAATGGCTACACCAAAGTCGGGAAGTACTACTGCTTGTGTTAGTGGATTGCGTTTTCGACGTATATTGAAGGTTCAGGATAACACCGACCTATTCGAACCATTGATACGCATTGTACACATGCTTGACGGAACTGTGAATATTCCGGTACTTGCAAATAGCATCTACTGGTGGAACGTCAATGATTCCACGCGCAAGGACTGGGCTTTTAGATATTATGATAAAGCGCCAGCGGAATCGTAAATTATTAAATTAATAAATAATATAAAATTTTATAAAGGAGGAACTAAACAATGAGTGAATTTATACAACTGCATATCTTAGCATCGTACCCGCCATCGAATCTGAACCGCGATGACCTTGGGAGACCAAAAACTGCTGTAATGGGTGGTTCCCAGAGGCTTCGGGTATCATCCCAGAGTCTGAAAAGAGCATGGAGGGAGTCAGATATATTTACGGAAGCTCTGTCAGGTCATATTGGCATTCGTACAAAAGAGATGGGAGTTTATGTTTATAAAGCATTAACTACCGGATGCAGTCTGGTTGATACAATTAAAAATGATGCTGAAATCAATGAAAAATTTCCCCCTGTCTCAGAGTCCAAGGCAAAGAAATATGCACAGGAAATTGCAGGTGTTTTTGGCAAGGTGAAAACTACAAAGAAAAGTAAGGATGAAGAAGCTGGAGAAACAGAAAATGAGCCTTTTGGAGATTTAAAACTTGAACAGTTAGCTCACTTCAGCCAGGAGGAAATAAATCTGATTGATTCACTTTTGGAGAAATTAGCCAATAGTGATAATGCACCTACTAAAGATGACTTACTGCTTTTGCGGAAACAACACACTGCTGTGGATATTGCGATGTTCGGTCGTATGCTCGCATCCAGCCCCATGCACAATACTGAAGCTGCTGTTCAGGTTTCTCATGCAATAACTGTGCATAAAGTAGCTGTGGAAGATGATTATTTCACTGCTGTGGATGACCTGAACAATGGTGATGATAATGCAGGTGCAGCACATATAGGGGAATTGGAATTTGCGTCCGGCCTGTTCTATAATTATGTCTGTATTAACCGCACACTTCTGGCAGACAATCTTGGTGAGGATAAGGAGTTGGTGAGTAAAGCATTGCAGGCTTTAGTGGAAGCTGCTGCAAAAGTTGCTCCGACTGGCAAACAGAATAGTTTTGCATCCCGTGCATATGCATCATATATTATGGCAGAAAAAGGCACTCAGCAGCCACGTTCACTGTCTGTTGCATTCCTTAAGGCATTGAATGGAAAGGATTTGCTGGATGAATCCATATCTGCTTTGAAAGATACAAATGAAAATATGGAAAGTGTCTATGGGAAATGTAGCGAATCGAATTGCGAAATGAATGCGCATACAGGCGAAGGCACATTATCCGGGATTCTTGATTTTGTAAAAGCATAGGAGCGATAGTATGACGAAATATTTGATTTTTCGTCTGTATGGTCCTATGGCTTCCTGGGGTGATGTTGCAGTGGGGACATACCGCCCCACATTCGACCATCCTTCAAAATCGGCTGTCATGGGATTATTGGCGGCAGCTGTTGGGATTCGCAGGGACGAAGAGGCGAAACTTCGGGCAATGGCAGAGTCATATGATTTTGCTGTCCAGGTGGATGCATCGGGTACTATGTTGAGGGATTATCATACTTCGCAGGTTCCTCCTTCCGGCACTGGCAGGAATATTAAACATTTTGCTACACGAAAGGATGAGCTGGCTGTATCGAAAAGTGATCTGAAAACCATCCTTTCTACAAGGGATTATTATTGCGATGCATTGTACACGGTCTGTTTGTGGGGTAAGGCGGATGAAGTTCCATATTCTCTTGAAAATCTGGCGCAAAAACTGAAGGAACCGGAGTTTGTCCTGTATCTCGGGCGAAAATCCTGTCCTCTGGCTATGCCTGTTGATGCAAAAGTAATCAGTGGTGTGAATATACAAGATGTGTTCGGCACAAAGAAGATAGATGCTCTTCTTAACAATCTGCAAAAAGATGACAGTATGAGGTTATACTGGGAAGGGAGGCAAGATGCTGGTGTGCCAGCGCTGCATACAATAACACGGCGTGATGATCCGGTGAGTCGCAAGCGATGGCAATTTGCGGATAGGAAGGAACATTTTGCTGTTGTACAGCCAAGTGGGAGGGATGATTGATGTATATGAGTAGAATCAGGTTGCAACCAGATGCATCTGAGAATAAGGATTTCTGGAAAAGTTTGGGTAATACCTATCAGACTCATCGTTTGCTCTGGTCATTGTTTGCAGACGGCCCAGAAAGAAGCAGGGATTTTTTGTATCGCCAGGAGAAATCAGAGAATTTGCCGACGTTTTACTGTGTGGCTGAACGCATCCCTGAAGATATGAATGGGGTATGGCAGATTGAACATAAGCTTTACGAACCTGTCTTGCATGTTGACCAGAGGCTATCGTTTTCACTCTGTGCCAATCCAATTCGCACAAAGCGCGATGACAAGAAAAAACAGCATCGCCATGATGTGGTTATGAATGCCAAGAATCAATTAAAGCAGGAAGGTGTTCCAAGAGGGGAATGGCCGTTAGAAGCAGAGATTGTCCAGGAGCAAGGTTTTGAGTGGCTGGCACGAAAAGGGGAACAGTATGGATTTATGGTCAGAGAGCATGAAGTTCGGGCAGATGGCTATCGTCAGGAGCGGTTCTACAAAGCAAAGGGAAAACATCAGGTTAATATCAGCACGATTGATTTCACCGGATTATTGACTGTCACTGACCCTGAGCGCTTTAAGGATGGTCTGTATGGTGGTATTGGCCCGGCAAAGGGG
>CBDUVR010000194.1:0-2999 GCA_965370705.1 uncultured archaeon
TTTCCATGCTTTTTTTGGCGCGAGTTGCCTGAGTGCGCTCACAGATTCGATGATGCTTTTGTGTGTGGGATTTTCTTTCATGTGCGCATCATCTTCCGGCTTCTTCTTCCTGCTTTTGCGCCAGTTCCACACAAGGTAGAGTATGCAGAGGATGAGGGTTGTGAGGGAGATGGCTGCCGTTTAGCCGGCAGAATTGTCCGCCATAAGTAAAGGATTTCCTTCAGGCAGTTAAGTTTATATAAACCTATATTCATTGTATTGTTTGTGATTAAATTGAACGCATTTAATACAAAAAATGAGAGAAAAAGCCTTTCCAGAGCAGAATCATATTTGCTTTCAAAGCTGTCTGAGGAAAGGACGGATATATTTACTGCAAAAGAGGTATCTGAAATCCTGAATAAGTCTCATGCTGAATCAAGAAAAATAATCAGTAATCTGAGAGCAAAGAGATGGATAGATAGAATTGAGGCCGGCAAATATCTTATACTTCCTTTATCTGCCGGTGTTAAGCCCAGATACACAGAGCATGAATTTATAATCGGCTCAAAGCTGATGACTCCCTATTATATCGGGTACTGGAGCGCATTGAGCCATTATCATTTAACTGAGCAGATCCCTTTTTCAGTATTTATCGCGTCTACAAAAAGAAAGAGTAAGAGGACAATATTTGGCGTCAGGTATATTTTTGTTGCGCTTTCAGAAAAGAAATTTTTTGGCTATGCTGGTGTAAGCATTTCAGGGAAAACAGTATATATTTCTGACAGGGAAAAGACTGTCGCAGATTGCCTTGACCATCCTGAGTATTGCGGAGATATAACAGAGGTTGCGAAGGCTCTGAGGAGCAGGGATTTATCCTATAGGAAAGTGGTGGATTATGCAATCAGGATGGGAAATGCCACGATCCTGAAAAGATTCGGGTATTTATCAGAGATATTGAATCTTGGCCTTGATGAAGGATTAAAAAGAAAGATTCTGGACAATATCTCCAGAGGGTATTCTGTTTTTGACCCGTCTGTGAAGTCAAGGAAAGGAAGATATAATGAAAAATGGAAGCTGCTGGTGAACAGGGAGATAGACGGGTTATGATAACAGCAGATGAAATACGAAAAACTGCGAGATTGAAAGGCTTTCCTGCAGGAGTAATAGAGAAGGATTATGCATTGACGTGCCTGCTTCATGGCATCTATGGCTCCGGGCTGAAGGATATTTTGGTATTCAAAGGAGGGACTGCATTGAGCAAATTATATTTCGTGAAACTCTTCAGGCTGTCTGAGGATTTGGATTTTACGGTTATAAGGGCGGTTTCGGCCCTGGAAATAGAGCAGTTGTTGGATAAGTGCCTGAAGGATATTAGTGAAAAAGTCATGGAATTTTCCCTTAAAAGTTTTCATTCGAACCCGGAACATATTATCGCTGAAATTAAATTTACAGGCCCTTTGGGTAAGAATAGGATACGCATGGATATCAGTTTGAATGAAAAGATAATAACTGATCCGGTGATGAGAGAAGACAAGTCCGGGTATTATGACATTAAAAAATCCATGGTGCTTGCATATTCCCTTGATGAAATATTTGCTGAGAAATTGCGATCAATAATCCAGAGAGGAAAAAGCAGGGATTATTTCGATGTGTGGATGCTCATGAAAAGGAAAAAAACAGACTGTGATAAAATCAGGCGCCTTTTCAGGGAAAAGTGCACATCCAAAAATATTGTTCCGCGCTATGATCTGTTTTTTGAGGATACAAAGTTAAATGAAGCAAGAGATTTCTGGGGTACCGGGCTTGCAAGACTTATGAATGATGTCCCGGATTTTGATGATGTGATAAGGGATTTGAGGAGGGATCTTGAGTTTTTGAGAGGCATTGATGGATGATTTCAGCAGGCGGGATTTTCATCATCTCCCGGGCTTTTGATGTATTCTATGAATTGGGCTATCACTCCTACGCATAAAAGGTAATATGCAAGTATTGCGGTTGAGTTTGCTGCTGCTTCTGTTGTGAACGCAAGCTTGCAGGCGGACAGGGCTAACAGGATGAGGGCGAAGGCGGTAGGGATGCGCGAGTCATGCTTCCTGTATATGATGATTATGCGAGCCGGGTTGGTTCTTTTTGGGTCGAGTGCGCGATGAGGACTGCTATTGCTGTGTAGAGGATTGGGAGGTCAAGTATTGTTTTCAGTTCTTCCTGTATGTTCATCTGTTTTCACCTTTGTCGCGCTGCATGAGGTGATTTTTGATTGCCCTGCAATCAGATCTGCGGAAATTTGATTCATTGAGTCCATTTCCTATACCTTTCCTCTATGCTATTGTTGCGAAAGGAAGCTTGGAATTATCCAGTCTCATAGATATTCCATGATTCTTGATGTCTTGGGCTTTTTTGTACAGTTCTTTTTCTGTGAAGGCGGGCTTTTTTGGTGGCACAAACACATATTTCGGGTGCTCCTTTTTCTCCCTGGAATAGTCTTTGATTTCCCAGAGTTCTTCTTTTTTTGGAGTTTTTTGCGGATATGGCCTCTTCAGTTGCATATCTTTTTTGAGCGCCCTGATGCTCTCTATAAGCTTTTCATGGGCGGCTTTCTTTTCTTCGGGCGCTTTCCATGGTTTTTTGGGTGCGAGTTGCCTGAGTGCGCCAATGGTTTTTGTGATGCTGTCAAGGTTTTCACGCATGCTTCTCTTTCTTTTTGGTGCTTTTTTGGGCGCGGTCGGGGTGGGTGCGCCGACAGGTTCGATGGTGCTTTTGTGCGCATCATGTTTTTCGGTTTTCCTGTTTTTGCGCCAGTCCCAAAGGAGGTATAGGATGCACAAAAGGAGGGTTGTGAGGGAGATGGCTGCGCTTTTATGTAACCCTTTTTATGAAAGCGTTCAAACTAATTTTAAATAATTCATATTCATTATATCATGTATGAATATAATTTTTACAAAGCATGCAGAGGAAAAATTAGAGGAGAGAAAAATAAGCAGGGAGCTTGTGATATCATGCGTGAATGCGCCCGATTGTGT
>CBDUVR010000195.1:0-2990 GCA_965370705.1 uncultured archaeon
CCTCAAAAATATATAAACCCAAAAAGCGGAAGAAAACCAAGGCTCCGCTTCTAACCTAAAAAGACGCTAAACACTCACAAAACTCACGGAATTTTCATTCTATAGAAGCCAAGAAAAAATCACACCACTACAGGGTCTGAACTATCCAGCCAATCATGCTCTTCAGACTTAACCTCAATCGAAGTTCGGTACCCGGCAAGGCGAAGAGCACGCCGGATAGATTTCATATCCTTAATATCTTCAGGTTCATCAACAACAATTGTATATCTATAATCGTTTGTTTGACTCTGCGCATCCTTGTAACCAATGCGTTGCGCTGTAATTAAAACAGCATCAATCCCCTTATAAGTAAATTCAGTTCCAAATTCAGTACTAGACCAATCCTCACGTCGATAAGATCCGCCAGCTACCCGGGAGATGCGCTTTGTTAATGTTGATTCACCCTTACTTAAATTCCAATCATCTCTCTGTACACTACGAAAGTACCTTGAAATCTTTTCTGCACTTCCATATATATCTAAAATGTCTCGAAAATCCGGTCTCACATTCTTATACACACGACCTAATAGCGATAAAGCAGTCAGCTTCAAAATCTTTGGTAATCTTAATCCATCCTGCATTTTATCTCCATACATAGCATTTCTAGCAACATATTAATTTATATAGTTTATGGCAGTTATCTGCGGTATAGTGATAAAAACACCAAACACTCACAAAAACACATCATTTATTCTTTGCCCTGTAACTCAAAACAGAAGACGCAGCAATAAATCCCAAGTACATCGCAGGCATAATAGAGGCTTCTGCCCCACCATTAACCCGACAAATAAGCATCTATCGACTTTGCAGCCTTGCGCCCCTCACCCAGTGCCTGGATAACTGTTGAGCCACCGCTTATGGCATCGCCGCCGGCAAAAACTCCCTCAATGCTGGTTGCAAGAGCATCATTGACAGTTATCATGCCCTTTTTTGTTGTTTCCAGCTCCGGTGTCCTGCTTAAGAACAGCCTGTTCGGTTTTGTGCCAAGAGCAACCACCACAGTATCCATATCCATTGTAAACTCACTGCCCTCAATAGGCACCGGTCTCGGACGCCCGCTACTATCTGGCTTCCCCAATTTCATCTTTACAAGTTCAATGCCTTTGACCCAGCCGTTCTCACCAAGTATTCTTTCTGGAGCAACCAACTCCACAAAATCAATCCCTTCTTCCATTGCATGGCGCATCTCCTCTTCTCTTGCAGGAGCCTCATTCTTTGTTCTCCTGTAAAGAACATGAACCTCTGCCCCGAGCCGAAGCGCGCTTCTGGCAGCATCCATCGCGACATTCCCTGCCCCGATAACCCCTACTTTACCCTTCACTTTTATAGGCGTATCATATTCCGGGAACTTATAAGCCTTCATCAGATTTACCCTGATAAGAAATTCATTCGCAGAATACACGCCATTCAGCTTCTCCCCGTCTATGCCCAAAAAAAGAGGCGCTCCAGCGCCGGTTCCAACAAAAATAGCATCGTATTCATCGCGCAATTCCTCAAAAGACACATTCTGCCCTATTATCCTGTTCAATCTTATATCAACACCGATATCTACAAGATAAGACAACTCCTCATCCACAACATCCCTCGGCAGCCTGAATTCCGGGATCCCGTACTGGAGCACCCCGCCTGCCTTGTGCAATGCTTCATACATAGTCACTTTATAACCCTTTTTTCTCAAATCAACAGCGCAGCTTATGCTGGCTGGCCCGGTTCCTATGACAGCGACTTTCTGGGGCTTCTCCTCTATATCAAACTCTTCCAAAACATTATTTTTTCTTGCCCAGTCAGCCACAAAAGATTCTAACTTTCCTATGTTTGTCGCATCACCAATCTTTCCAAGCGTACATACACCCTCGCACTGGCTTTCCTGCGGGCACACCCTCCCTGCAATTGCAGGTATTGGATTATCCTTTTTGATAGTAAAAAACGCCCCTTTAAAATTGCCTTCAGCAAGCTGCTTTAAAAAGACTTTTATGTCAACATTAACGGGACAATCCTTGATGCATGGTGCGTTACTGCACTGCATGCAGCGCCCTGCCTCTGCAACCGCCTGCTTTTCAGTATATCCCAAGGGAACCTCATCAAAGTTCTTAATCCTGTCCTCAGCAGGCAACTCAGACATAGAAACCCTTGTTTTATTTACGTCCACGATGCATCCCTCTGTTATTGTAATTATCCATTGCTACTGACTCCTCTTCCTTAAACATGCCCAGCCTTGCGATTACTTCTTCAAAATTCACTTTATGGCCATCAAACATTGGCCCGTCTATGCAGGTCAGTTTCATCTCACCGTCTATAAAAACACGGCATGCCCCGCACATGCCAGTACCGTCAACCATTATCTGGCGCAATGTAACCATTGTTGGTATATTGTGTAATTTAGTCAATCCAGATAATTCCCGTAATGAGGGTATTTCGCCGCCAGCAAAAACCATATCAACCTTGTTTTTATCGAGCAATCCCTTCAAAACATCCGTATAATGACCTTTTATCCCGTGTGATCCATCTGCTGTTGTCAGGTAATATTCATCAGCCATGGTGCTCAATTCTTTCTCAGGGTAAACATCGTCTTTTGTTGGAAAAGATTGTATTGATATAACATGATTGCCTGCATCTTTTAGTGCCTTCACAGCAGCGTAATTTTCAGCATGGCCGCAGACAAGGTCAGACGCAACCACCACATTGCCGTATTTTTTAAGCTCAATAGCATTACCCATCGGACCAATAACTGACGCAATACCATCCCCAACCTGCCATGAATCCAGTTCACGCGAAGTTTTTCCCAGCTTCTTGAAAAACACACTGATCCTATCTCCCTCTACTTTCTGCACAGACATCGGGATTCTTTCCCCTTTTTCATGTAGAAGAAAAATTACAAAATTACCTGGCTTAAACTTTTTGGCGACCAAAGGCGCCTTAACCTCAATAAGGTAATCCTCTGAATTGAGATT
>CBDUVR010000196.1:0-2965 GCA_965370705.1 uncultured archaeon
AGCTGTCAAAATATTTCACAAGTGGTTTAATATCAAGAACAGGTGTGTTATCAAGCATATCTACATGAGAAAAATATATCCGGTTTTTCTCAATTTTATTTATTTTAACAACAGTAACTCCAATATGATTAGGCCTGTTTGGGCCTCGAATCGCAAATATTCCATGTTCTGCATCTTCAAGAAAGGGTTTCGAAATTAGTTTTTCCTCGGTTGATTTATGAAAATAATAGATTAATATTACATGACTAAACTCATCTAAGTCCTTTAGACCTGTTTCGTATTTTTCATACAACTCAACCCAAGCTTCAACATCTTCCTTAAAAAGTCCTTGAATAGGAATGTCTTTCGGTTCTCTATAAGGAGAACGGATGATGCCAATCGGATTCATTGTGATTTTATTCATAAGATGTGCTCCTCGATTTCTTTAATTGAGACTTCTTATCATACAGCAACACTGAAGTGACCCAATAATTGCACATAACTTCATGGATTTCGTCCGCTTTATGGTATACCTTTGGATAATATTTTATACGTTTTTCTAATCTACATTCACCCAGAAAACTTCTTTCTCGAAAACCCAACCCCCGCAACAATCGCAGGAACAAGCATCAGCCCGACAACAACAACCCCTGAACCAAAATAATACACACTGCCCGACCGAAGAAGCGGCATCCCGACAAGCGTAGCATCAATCACATAATGCGCAATCAAGACAGTCATAATATCATACTTCACAAACATATACCCGAAAATCAGCCCCGCAATCGTAAGCTCAATCCCCCTCACATACACAGGAAACACAGTATACGAAGAATGCCCGAAAGCCCATATAACCGCAGGAACAAGCAATGCAATAAAAAGAGACTTCGTATACTTTTTGGTCAAAGGAATAGCAAAAAACCGGAACAAAAACTCCTCACTAACCGCAGCCAGCACACCGATAGTCAAAGGAAAAAGAAACGGCAAAAACGTATTCAGCATATTCGAATACCCTGCACCTGCAGGGAGCCATATATCAAAATAATTCCTGCCAACAAGATAAAACAAAGTAACATACCCAAGAAAGAAAAATCCAAGTGCATACCCCCTCACAGCAGAGCCCGCAAAATCACGGCTAAACAGCTTCCTCCAAAAATCAGTAATGCACGACGTCCTGCTCAAAAGAACCTCCCTTGAAAGCGACTCCCCGCTGGCGCCGCTCATAACAATCACCGCCATATAAACCAGCGCAGAAACCACAGCACTAAAGAAAAGAGTAGCAAAAAACACACCCTTGCTGATAGTTGTCGGATAACCTGAAAAAATCACCGGCATAGAATTACAAAGATCCGCAACCACAAGCACACCCACGATTACAGCAAGCCACATAGCGAACTTCATGTGGATATCATTTTTCTTATACTTAACAACAAAAACCCAGAAAGACAATATAACAAGAACAATCATAAAAACAAAACTCAAAAGAGTAAGAACAACACCATAAGACCTCTCATTTTGATATTCCCTCAAAAAGCTTTCAGGAACATAAAGGTACTTCCTGTAATACCCCGCATAATCCCCGTAAACAGAAACATCAATCCTGTACGTTGCATTAACCAGGGCATAGTCCTTCATCTCCCATGAGAAATCATGGTCCGCCCTGTTCTTTCTTGTCTCAGTTGAACTCAGGATCAAATCAAACCCCGATACATCAACATCCATAGACTCAAGAAACTCAAGCGCAATCATCCTCGCCTCATCCTGCTCAATATCGGCGCCCTCATCCTCATCAAGTATCTTCTGCTCAAAACCGATTATGCTTCCATCCTCCGGGTTGACCAGCACAGAATATTCCGTCTTCTCAAGCGGCATAAAAAACCTGCTATTGAAAAACCACAGCTCAACCTCATCCCTCATAACCTCATTTGCCTTCTCAATGCCCATCTCCTTCTCAAGATAAACCACAGCATCTCCAAAAGAATCAAACCGCGCGGCACTATCGTATCCCTCTAAACTAAAATTTCTGCTAAGAAGAAAATCATAAGAAATCTGTTTCGCATCCTCGCATGTTATATCAATTTCAATCGAAGCCTCAGGAAAAGCAGCAGAATAGAACACCAAAAACAACATCAGACCAACAAATCCGACAGCAACAAATCCCCCGTAATCCCACATGACCTTTTTTCGCATAATAAAAACTCCAAAAAATAAAAGAACACAATACCTTATATACTTTATCAAAAAATAGAAAAAAAGAGTGAGGTATCCCCCACCCATATTACTCAAAAGTTAATAATTCACTTTCGCTTCAGTTCCTTGGCATAGGCAACAAGCGCATCCTTCAGTCCGTACCTGAACGCAACAATAATAGCAGCAGCCCATGCAAGCGGTCCGATGAATGTGTAGATAATCGTCGTATCAATCATGAGCTGATCCATCGCAAGAATTGCGATAACAAGGAACATAAATGCCCTGACAGCAAGCAATATCTGCCTCCCGCCTTCAACTTTCATGCTGCCTATAACAGACTCAATCCAGTCAGCCAGAATATCTACAGCAATAATGCCGCCGATTAATATTACCATGCCTGAAAAGAAACTTGGCAGGTATCTGACAATCTCTACTATAAACTCGGACAACACAGTCATATTAAGTACATCCACTGCCGCCATTATGAATATAAGATAGACAAACCATCTGATAATAGCATCCATAAATCCGACGACACTCATCTTCGTGGTTTTAATAATATTTCCAAGAATTGTCTTCTCTATTGCATCATCCACCCCGATCTTGTCAAGGATTCTTGCACCGATTTTGCCAACAAACTTTCCGATAATAAACCCAAAAATCAAAATAACAAGAGCTATAATAAATTGGGGCAAATATTCAGCAGTTTTTCCTATAGACGTATTAAAACTCGCATAAACCGTTTCCATTATTTCTACCATTCACAACCACCTCCATGGCTGATAAAGACAAAGTA
>CBDUVR010000197.1:0-2958 GCA_965370705.1 uncultured archaeon
GTAGTTATGTCGTGTCTTCGGGGCTTTTGATGTATTCTATGAACTGCGCGATGACGCCGACGCATAAAAGGTAATATGCTAAAATTGCGGTGTTGTTTGCTGCTACTTCTGTCATGAATGCAAGCTGGAATGCGGAGAGGGCTAAAAGGATGAGGGCGAAGGCGATGGGGATGCGCGAGTCATGTTTTCTGTATATGATGATTAAAAGAAGGATGATGAAGGCGGCGAGCTGGGTTAGTTCGTTTGGGGTTGAGTGCGCAATGAGGACTGCTATTGCTGTGTAGAGGATGGGCAGGTCAAGGATTGATTTCAGTTCTTCCTGTATGTTCATTTGTTCTCGCCTTTGTCATGTTGCATGAGGCTGTTTCTGATTGTATATAATGTCTGAACCGTCAGTCAGAATTGGAATCCTCCCATTTTCTTCGATAGATTTATATATTTACTTAACATAAATAAGATATTAACATGATATTAAGGTGATATGGATATGGTGCAGGCATTTATAAAAATATCTGAGCAAACGAACAGGGTCCTGAACGTAGTGAAGGCTAAATATGACCTGAAAGATAAGTCTGAAGCAATAAATGTTATGGCAAAACAGTATGAGATGAAAATTATGGAACCTGAACTTAGGCCAGTATATGTCAGGAAAGCTTTAAGTATTCAAAAGCAGGCACCCATCAAAGTCGGCAGTGTTGAGAAGTTGAGAGAGAGGTATGAGTAATGTATTCTCTGGATATCCGTCCGGAACTGGACAAAAAATTAAGAAAACTTGTCAGAAAAAACAGGAAACGATATGATGCGGTTATGAAGAAAGCCGAGGAGATAATCGGGGACCCACACCATTACAAAAATCTCAGGAAGCCTCTTCAACATCTGAAGAGGGTCCATATTGACACAAATTTTGTTCTTACATTTTCTGTTTGCGAAAATCATAAAACTGTTATTCTTGAAGATATTGGTCATCATGACGAGATTTACAGATAGAGTTAAGGCAGTTAATAAATGATTTTCATGCATCTTCGGGGTTTCTGGTGTATTCTATGAACCGGGCTATCACTCCTACGCGCAAAATGCGCAGATTTCCATGCTTTTGTGCGCATCATGTTTTGTGGTTTTTTTCCTGCTTTTGCGCCAGTCCCGGATGAGGTAGAGAATGCATAGGAGCAGGGTTGTGAGGGAGATGGCGGCGTTGTGATGGATATATTATTTTAAGAAAGATATTGTTTTTGAAGAATATATTTCATAATGATGGATTTATGAATTGTATCCGAATCTTTTATTGTATTCTTTGTGGTCCAGAATTTCAAGTATTACGGCTTCTATGCGTACTTTCCCGCCGATAAGTGTATAAATCAGTCTCCAGTAATCATCCAGGCGGAGTCGCCACAAGTTATTTATCCCGTATTTCTGAACATAATACTTTGGCCAGAGTTTCTTTTGGATTTTCTGCCCTATCTGATAGTTTTCTGTTAATCGGGCAATGCCTTTTTCTGTGATCTTTAGCAAATGCTCTGCCTCAGCTTCATGTTTTTCTGCGCGCCTCTCCAGATCGCTGAACTCTTTTGAGAATTCGTGTGACAATAGAATTTCAGTCATTTTTTTCAGATCCTGTAGCACTGTGAAAAAAGCTTAAAAATTACGGTTTTCTGGTTCTTTTGTAGGGTGCTGACTCTTCTCTAAGCTGCTTTATTTTAGGGTTGTCTGCAAATATCCAGATTATTTCTTCTTTGTTGTCAATCATTATTTTATTGCTTTTTTGAAGATAGTCTATGATTGTGCTGAATGTCTGCCACATTACCATTTTCGGGAGTGCTCTCCAAAGCTGGTTCTTTGTGGGGTAATAATCAAGTTTCTTTATGGTATCTTCTACCATTAATACTGTGTCCAATCTTGGCATATGGATTGTTTGTGTTGACATAATATCACATTAATAATGTTATATATATAAGTCCATATATTTATAAATTTAACGGTATCCTACTTTGTCGGGAATCTAAGAGTTTTTGACATATTCAATAAACTGCGCCAAACCCCTCATGCTGTCTTTTTGAGGGCTATAAGAAGGCAGATGAGTGTGATTGCTGAAATAATACCCCCGATGATGTGCGCCCCTGCATCTCTTGTTATTTCGCGGCCCCCTGCATATTCAAACACATTCACAGACTGGTCTTTGAGAAGAGTAGATGCGCCGAGTTGCCAGTTCCCGGGTTCAGTGAACACAACATATTTTTTGGCAGGGGTTGCGATTTTGTACCTGTATGGTGATATTTTTTCATATTCAAGGGGCGCAATGTCTTTCCCGTCAGCCTGGTATATTTTGTATACAGGGTTTTGGTTTTTGTATAAGAGCAGGCTTGTTGTGTTTTTTACGAGGGTGAGGTCTTGCTGGTCTTTTAGGTAGAGGTATCTTCTGTAGTCTACTTCTTTTTTGAGGATGATGTATTTTACGTTTACAGGGATGAGGAGTTTGCCTAATTGGGTTGTGTTTTCTTTCAGTATTGACTCAATATATTTTGAGCGCGGGCTGTTCGATGATGAGTATATGGTGCCTACTTCCATGTTGTCGCCGCTTATAGTGGGTTTTGTGAAGAAGGATGCGGCGATGTTTGCAAGGCGCTTGTCTGCGTTTTTGTTCCATGAGTAGTCCATGTACCCGTGCCAGGGGAGGATTAGGGTGTTGAAGTCGGCTGTGTCGGCGCTGAGGTACCGGTCTGTTTCATAGTAGTCTTTCGGGTAGTCCTGGGGCTGGAGGGCGCCTGAAAAGCCGAAGAACATCTTGTATGTGTATATGAATGGGATGAGCATGAGAATAAGGATGATTTTCCTGTTCTTTATGCTGCCTATGCGCATGCCTGCAAGGTATGCGTATGCCAAAGCTGCAATGCCGATGAACTTCTGGGGCTCGCGGAAGCCTATGAAGAAGAAGATTTTTTCGTAGAGTAAGAGGAATATGGG
>CBDUVR010000198.1:0-2955 GCA_965370705.1 uncultured archaeon
TGAACCCCAAGACATCATTTCAATTCTTGGGTTCTGAAAATCCCTCCCCTGACGCTTTTTCCTTCTTTTTCTTCCTAAACCGATAACTTTATAAAGTTGCGTTACTATTTATTAGTAACACTAAGAGGTGATACAATGAATCTTACATCCATGATTGCAGGAACTGCAGTTACATCAGTACTCTTCATAAGCCTTTTCGGCATGGTTGCGCTCATCATGAACAGTGCAATGGCGCACACAGACACAATGCTCGGAAACATGAACAGTTACGCTGATAACCCGACAGAAGAAAACAAATTAATTCTCGAAGAAAGCATAGATGATACAAACAATTACATCAAAGACATCACCAGCGTTTCAGTTGAACACCTTAAAGAATACCTTGACATTGTAGACCCATCTATCCTGACTGACGATGAAAAAGAATCAATAATTGAAGCCAAAAAAATGCTCGACAAAATAGAAACAAAGGACCCCAAAGACCCTGATGCACTCAAGCTCAAAGAAAATCTGCAAAACATCCTGAACAAACTCGACACTAACTAGACTTCATCTTATACCTCAAAAACGCAGCAACCCCCCCGAGACCATACAACTTCTCACCAGCCTCGTGCGCAGAACCAACAATACACATCCCTCCGCCAACTTTCTTCTGCATATCAAGCATATCCTCAATCTCCCTCTCCTTGACAAGCTTATCAGAGACAAGAATTTCAGAAGCAGCGCCAGCCTCAACCGCGCACATGACGTGCTTCTTCCCGTAAGTAACAAGCCCGCTGTCCTTCGCAAGTTCAGAAAGGAACGACTCCACTTTCCCTGTTTCAAAAGAAATCCTGCTCTCCTTCATCACCCTCTCAAGCCCCCCTCTTTTGATAACTTCATTAATCCCGGTCTTACCCGTGACACTCGAAACCTCAAGAATTATCTTACCCTTCAGTTTAGCATCCTTCACAGCACCATACAGGTTATCCTTAGTAAACCCCGGCCCCGCAACAATTATTTTATCCACAGCATCCTTATTCTCATCAAGATAAGAAATAACCTCACTATAATACGCAACAGGAGACTCACCCCCATACAGCTTCCCCCCGCCCTTGGCAGAAATCGAGGCTTTATTAACAATTTTCACCTCACTTGCAAGAGCAACATCAGCCCTCCTCTCATCAAGCACGCATATCAGGACCTTCAGCCCCCTGTACTTCAGTGACTCATTCAGGCAAAGCACCTCATGCCTCTTCCATTCCTTTTCAATAGAAATGACATCATTAGGCTCAACCGACAGGCTGTGGTACCCGAACTGGATATCATCCGGCCCCGATATAATCTTGCCCTGGATCCGCAGCCTGCCCCCTTCATCATCAAACGAAACCTTCTCAACACGTAGCTTCAGGTAAACAGGCCGCTTCTCACCCTTGTCAGACGTCTGGAGCGTCCGAAGCGTCCTTGCCCCAACCACATCCCCACAACGAACAATATTCTTAAGATTCCACAAATCATCCGGGTTCTCAGGCTTCACTTTGGTCTCATGCCTCAAATCCTTTTTCAGCAGTTTCATTCTATACCACACATATATATATTATCTAATCTTAAAATAATAACGATACTATGGAAGATTTCGTAAAGGTCCTTGCAGTCGGGCTATTCATCTTTGCGCTTGCACTCGTAGTCCTTGGCCAGATGCCGGGGGGCAGGGAAGACAAGAAAGAAACAATAGATGAAGGCATGATATACACTTCCGATGCCCTTGGTGATATAGGTCTTGTTACCTCGCGCACAAGAACCATAAGGCTTGGCAACTTCAATGTCGGATACACTCTCGGCGAAGACAATGCATTCGAAGAAGACACAGCAACCATCAAAAACGGCTGGTTTGCAAAAGCTTCGAAAACCATCAGATTCTCAGGCAACGATGCTGACAAGGCAGTAATAGAATTTAGCGTCGCTGACATGAACGATTACGGCAGTCTCTGCCTGTTTTTAAATGGAGACGAAATATACCATAACATCACATATCCGAGAAAATTTGCACTTGTGGTAGAAGACCTGAAAGACAGCAACGAACTCGTCATCTCCGCGACAAGTTCAGGACCCAAGTTTTGGGCACCAACAACTTACATTCTAAAAGACATCAGCGTAGTCATAGAAAGGTTTGACGACAAGACAAAGGTTATTGCATTCGAAATTTTCCCATACGAGTACAACGGATGGGGCCACGGCACCATCTCTTATTCAGTAGACGACTCAGAAGGCTTTGCTGACCTTATTACTTTAATTAATAGTAAAATCGTTTATGAAGGCAGGCCTCTTCCGGGGGATATAATAGAAAAAGATTTCACAAGAAAAGATACAAACCTGATACCGGGCGAGAACCTGATAACCTTTAAGACAAGAAAAGGTGTCAGCTATGACCTTGAAAACGTGGAGCTGACCGTCTCTTATTACGGCAGCGGCGAATCAAACATAAAAGTGATCAACTTTGATGCAGACCAGTGGTGGACAATACTGGCAGAAACCGCCAATGTGACCGGAGAGATTAGATTTTTCGTCGAGAAAGTAAATCTCGACAGCGGTATTACAGTGTATTTTAATGACAAGAGAGATCACATTCAGCATCTGGAAGAAAAAGAATGGTTTACCCTGGAATTTACATCTGATGGCCTGAGAGAAAAAGACAACGAACTCAAGTTTTCAGCTACAGGAAGTTACAGGATAGGAAAGCTTGAAGTAAATGTCGTTGCAAAAGAATAACATAATTGCTTTCTAAACTCTTGAATTTCTCAGGATTATACTCAAATACAATAAAATCTTTATATATGAGTTAGAGCCAAATATATAACAACACTAAAATGTGATATATATATCTGTATCGTGTTCAGAACCAAAATATGTTTTTGAGGGGATGTCAATGAAGATGGATAAATTAGGGATAATGTTTTTTGTTATTGCTGTTGGTAT
>CBDUVR010000199.1:0-2948 GCA_965370705.1 uncultured archaeon
ATCGGTTCCTGCACTAATGGAAGACTTAGTGATTTGGAGGCTGCTGCAAAAATTCTGGAAGGATATGATGTTTCTGTTAAAACTTTAGTTGTGCCTGGTTCTGAATTAGTCAAATACCAGGCAGAGGAGATAGGTTTAGATGAGATATTTAAAGGGGCTGGGGCAGAATGGAGAAATCCGGGCTGCTCAATGTGCCTTGCGATGAATCCCGATCGGTTGGTGGGACATCAAAGAAGTGCTTCTACTTCAAACAGGAATTTCAAGGGAAGGCAGGGGAGCCCGACAGGCAGAACGCATTTAGTTAGTCCATACACGGCAGCAGCTACTGCTGTTGAAGGAATGATTGCAGATCCAAGGGATTATTTGTGAGGTAATTGAGATGGATGACATAATAATACATGAGAAGGTCATAAAATGTGTAAGAGGAACGGCTATACCCAAACCAGAAAATGATCAGAATACTGATGATATTGTTCCTGCCAGATATTTGAAAGAGATTACGTTCAAGAACATGGGTAATTATGCTTACTATGATGAAAGGTTCATAGATGGGAAACCAGTAGAGGAGCATCCATTTAATAATCCTGCTTATAATGGTGCGAAAATACTTATTGCGGGTGCTAACTATGGATGTGGCTCTTCAAGAGAGCATGCGCCACAGGCATTGCATAGGTATGGTATTGATGTGATAATTGCTGAGAGCTTTGCGGAGATTTTTGCAGGCAATAGCGCAAGTTTGGGTATGGTTGGAGTTACTGTGTCTTCTGAAGAGATAGCAGAATTAGTGGATTATGTCCAGCGAAAACCATCAACGGAGTTAGAGATAGATTTGATTGATAAAGTGATTAGATATGATGGGAATGAGATGTTTTTTGATATACTCGATGGAGGATGGAAGGCTTTCTTGACCGGGACGTGGGATGCTATGGCGATTTTACATCAGAATGAGGCAGAGGTTGATGAAGTTGCGTCAAAACTGCCTTATCTTCACTTTAAGTAATTTTGCTGTGATGTTTCTTTTTGGCAAATTTTGGGAATGCATTCTTGGTGCGCTTTAGCTGGGATGGTAGTTATCTTTTATTTACAGTTATTGAACCGGATTTTACGTGTTTTGATTAGAGCTATGGGGATTAGAATTCGTATGTCTGATGTTAATTCAGTTCTTCGCCCAATATTTTAAGGATTTGGTTTGAAATTTCTTTGTTTGTTTTTGGGCTGGCAAGGACTTCGTTTTTATTTACAATAAATGCAGGGTGCTTTTCTCCTGTCATATATTGAAGATCGTTTGCAATGACAAGATTGAAGTTTCCTTTTTTTGCCCGGTTTTTTCCGATTTCAATTAGTTCACTCTCTTCTTTTCCATTTTCAAGTTTGGCTGTGACCAAATAGACATCCATGTCAGCGTTCCTGACATCTTCTATTATTTTTGGTGCCATGTCAAAGGTCAACCTATTCATAGCAGCCGGATCTTTTGATGACATCTTTCCATCATAAGGTTCGCCAGCAAGTTTATAGTCTGTTGCAGACATCACAAGGATACCTGCATCTGGTTTGAATTCACTGAATTCCTTCAGTATTGTCTTATATGTCTCATCAAATGTTTTGACCCGTATTGGGGACATGAACTCGGGAATTTCTAATCTTCCGCCGTCACCGTATATCAACTTGACATCTGCGCCCCGAAACCATGCATCTTGTGCAATATAGATTCCTAATCTGCCGCGGAATATGTTTGTCATGTATCTTAAAGAGTCTAGAGGCTCTATAGTTGGTCCTGTTGCTACTATGATTTTTTTGCCTTTTATTTTGTCTTTACTTGTTGCTCTACAGACATTGGCTGCAATCGTGTATGTATCTGCCATGTTTTCTCTGCCATCTCTGTATACAGGGTCTATGACTATTACGCCTTTCTCTTTAAGTTTGGATATGCTTTCTTCCAAGATTGAGTTATGAAGATCGTCATGCATTGCCGGTGCAATAAGGATGGGTTTCTCTACTTTAGATTCATCTGCTTTAGATTTCTCTAGTCTGCCGAGGGCTCCCTGGAGCATCGAGAGTGAAGGAGTATCACTGTCTCCGTTTGCAAATTTGTTTATGGTGTTGCCTGTGCCTGGTGCAATTATAACTACATCGTATTCTTTCAGATGTTCAACATCATACGTTAGTTCTTTGATGACGCTGTTTTTTGTTGCAAATTCCAAGGTTTTGACTCCTGTAAATCCTTCGGCTGCGTCAGTTATGTATGGATGAACATTGGCACCATAGTATTTCAGGCGCCTTGCTAACTTAGGTGATTTCTCCGCAGCAACACTGGCAGTAACAAGATATGCTATGTCCATATCCTTTAGGAAATCTCCGTGTATCGTTACTCTGTTACTGCTCATAGTTGCACCTTTGCTTATACTCTGGCTGTTTGTTTACTATGTGGCAATAAATTTATATTTATTTGTATCCGTAATTGGGTTTTTATGCGCAAAGTTGTTCGGGTATGTCTTGGTGGGGATGATAATTTTCTTTTGCAGTGACTTGGGAAGGATATTTAAATGTGATTTTGTCTTTATATTAATATGAGCATGCTGCACAAAAATAAGCAATATTATGGAAAGACTGACTGGACTGCTGATAAGGTCCAGAAGGAAATAAATGACGGGTTGGCGCTTCTTAATGGGATAAATATTCAGATAGTGACTTTTTTTGGGTCTCACAGGGTTGCGCATGATAGTGAGTATTATCAGCATTGCAGAAGAGTTGCTTTTGAGTTAGGAAAAAGAGGTTATGCGATTCTTAGTGGAGGGGGTCCGGGGATAATGCATGCTGCGAATTCAGGGGCTACTGAAGCAAAAACACATTCTATTGGTTTAAGGGCTGAGCTGCTTGCGAATGAGAAGGGAGATGGTTCTTTGTTTACAGATGAACTTTCGTTTCATTTTCTTTTTGTCAGGCGCTTT
>CBDUVR010000200.1:0-2936 GCA_965370705.1 uncultured archaeon
AGAACAAATATTCTTGTTAAAATTGTAAGAAACTGTCAAACTTAGGGTTTATCTTGAAGGTGCGCATGTCTGGTGAGCTGCTGCGTGTAAAGAATATCTCCCGGGATTCTTCCGGCGCGAATCAAAAGCATTGATTTTATGTAAAGCATGAACTTATATTTATATCAACTTTATCCCGTTTCGCAGTATTTCTGCAACCAGCGGGTCTTTTTTGTTTTTGTAGAACCTGCTTCCAAAATAGTGTAATTCTATTGTTTTTTTGTATTTTTTCTCTGTTTTTTGGACTATTTTCCGGATTTCTTTTTTATTCTCGCTAATGGAATCAGATATTATTGCTATGTCAATGTCTGAGGTTTCCCTGAATACCAGTTTTGAGTAAGAGCCGAAAAGATAGACATCTGTGTTTTTGAATCTGTTCAGGTACAAAACTATGTCTGTTATTGAGAAATAGGCATTGAGCGGGATTTCTCTCAATTGCATGTATTGCCTGTAGATTATTTCTGATATCTCTTTTGCATGTTCATTGCTGATATTGAGGAAGAAATTTCTGTTTTCTCTGGCTATCATCCCGGAATTGAGAAGTACGGCAAGTGTTTTGTCGAGTGTTACATTGTTCATACTGGTTCTTTCTTTGAGTTCTTTTCTCTGGAATCTTGAACCTTTTGACAGGGAGATGACAGTCATTATCCTGAATGCGTCATTGTCAAATATTGGGGTTATGATTTATAACACCTCGTTTGTCTGCACTTAATAGTTCTTTTATCTTTTCTATGTATACTAAGACGACTTTCTCCTGGAATTCAATGGCTTTTTTGCGGTATTCTTCTTTCATGAATTCTGTTCCTGTATAATACTGGGCTTTGACTCTTTCTTTTTTTGCTTCTGCCAGATCATTGGCAAGTGAGATGAATTCATGGTATCCTTTTTCTATGAGGTCTGTGATTTCCCTGTTCTTTATCAGTTCTCTTAGTACTTTTATTGTCGTTGCATGCACTTCCTTCACAATTCTTATCCTGAATTCTTTTGCAAGGAGCAGTTTTGTGATGTCGTGCATCGCATAATAACCGGATATTATGCTCCATCTCGGGAATGTTCCGATGTTTGCTTTGCTGTGATTTTGGTTGTCCTGATAGGAATTTTCAAAGAAGTTCACATATCTTTCTATTTCAAGATCGCTTATTTTTTCTATCTTTCCTTCCTGTGCAAGAGTTTCCAGTCTTACCATCAAATCACCATGATTTTCTCATGTTTTACCATGTATGAGGTATTTTAGTTATATTTCTTTATATATTTTACCCTTTTTTTGGTATTTATTGTACCTTTTTTAAAATTTTCTATTCTCCGGGTTTTTGATGTATTTGATGATGCATGCGGTGAGAATATGCAGGCTATGCTACTGTGGGGCCCTGTCCTGAAGTATGGGGCGCATATACTGAATGACTGCTAAAAATCTTTCAGATAAAGCGGCAGGAGGTGTGTTTATCTTAAAGGTGCGCATGTCTGATGAGTTGCTGCGTGTAAAGGGGGGGGGTTTGAGGGCTATGAGAAGGCAGATGAGTGTGATTATGGCGCCTGTGATGCGCGGGTATAGAAAATTGTTTGATGTTTCGGATAAAACAGCAAGAACAGACTTGAAAGATATGGAAAGAAGAGGGCATATAATTTTTGTTGGCTCAAAGAAGACAGGGTATTATATTCTTAAATTACCGGATAAATTACCGGATAAAAATGAAAAGGATAACAAAGAGAATGAAAATTAAACAGGGATTTTCGTAGGCATATAACCACCACAATTAAAAGCGGATTCATGACATTTTATGTCAAGGGTTCTGGACTAAGATATGGGTCTATGAGTATGGCTGATTTTTGTACCATTCAACAAACTTTCTGATGCCTTCATCTATAGATGTCTTCGGGTCATACCCAAGAAGCTCTTTTGATTTTGTGATGTCTGCGTAAGTTATTGTTACGTCCCCGGGCTGGATAGGCATCTGCCTTATTTTTGCTTTTTTCCCGGCTGCGCCCTCGATTGTCTCAATGAGGTGTTTTAGGGGCACTGTCTTTGAGTTGCCGAGGTTGAATATCTCAAACCCGTGGCTTTTGTCAAGCGCGGCTGTTATCCCGGACACAATATCATCTATGTATGTGTAGTCTCTTTCGGTTGTGCCGTCGCCGTACATTGTTATCTCTTTTCCCTCGCTGATGGCTTTTGTGAATTTGTACGGCGCCATGTCGGGCCTGCCTCTTGGCCCGTACACAGTGAAGAATCTCATGCATGAGATGTTCATGCTGTAGAGGTGGTGGTATGTATGGCAGATGAGCTCTCCTGCGCGCTTCGTGGCTGCGTAGGGTGAGATGGGGCTGTCTACGGGGTCTGATTCACAGAATGGGACTTTTTTGTTTGCGCCGTAGACGCTTGCAGTTTTTAAGGAATTTTTCCGTATTCCCGAATCTTCGATAGGTTTATATATTTATTAATATGAATAAGATATTAATATGGTATTGAGGTGATATAAATATGGTGCAGGCATTTATAAAAATATCTGAGCAAACGAACAGGGTCCTGAACATAGTGAAGGCCAAGTATGACCTGAAAGATAAGTCTGAAGCAATAAATGTTATGGCAAAACAGTATGAGATGAAAATCATGGAACCTGGACTTAGGCCCGCATATGTCAGGAAAGCTTTAAGTATTCAAAAGCAGACTCCTATAAAAGTCGGCAGTGTTGAGAAGCTGAGAGAGAGGTATGAGTAATGTATTCTCTGGATATCCGTCCTGAGCTGGACAAAAAACTAAGAAAACTGGTTAAAAATCATGAAAATTTTGGCTATATTCGTCTTTTTTCAAGCTTTTTTATTGATTGGTGCACTTTATACTATAGTCAAGGCACTAATAAATTGAGTATCATGACACTGTCGTGTCAAGCTTTTCAACT
>CBDUVR010000201.1:0-2934 GCA_965370705.1 uncultured archaeon
TCTTCGGATTGTTTTATGAAGGTTGATAAGATAGTTGAGACTGCAAAGAAAAAAGGGCTTGACGGTGTTGCTGTTGTTGACCATAACAAGTTAGGGAAATTTGAGCAGAAGTATGACGATGGTTTTGCGCTTATTCGCGGCGAGGAGATATGGACCCGGAGTGGGGAGATTATTGCATTGAATATTGAGGAGAGAATAAAGCCATTTAAACGTATAGAGTATACTATAGAGAGAATTATCGAGCAGGGAGGAACCATAATATTACCGCACCCGTTTTGTTTCTGGAGGAAGGGCACTATTTTTGCTTATAAAAAAATTAAAACACCGTTTATAATGGAAGTTCTTAATAGTATGGCGTATTTTAATTTTGAGAATGGTTTCGCGGCGCATATTGCAAGAAAAAATAATATTCCTGTAAGCGGTGGAAGTGATGCGCACAGGTATAAGGATATAGGGCGGGCGTATACTGAATTGCCTAAGTGTGATTCGATAGATGATATCCTGAAAAAACTGGTCATAGGAATGGGAATTCCACACGGCAGAAGGGGCTCGAAACTGATACATCTTAAGGTTTTTGCGAATGTTTTCTTTAAGCCTGCGCTCAACAGATGGCTTGAAGATTAGTTTTAAATAGATAAATTCTATATTGTATGTCATGAGGTCTCTTGGGATTGCGGGTTTTGTTATAAGTTTTGGCATCATACTGCTTGTGTTACAGAGTGTCGGTGTTGGCGAATTGTTTATTATATATCATCAGATGAATTTCTTTTATTGTGCACTGGCTGTTTTTGCTTATATTCTTGCTGTCCTGTTATCTGCTGTCAGATGGAGTGAGTTTATTATTGATATGAAGATGAAGGCGAAGTTTGTTTCTGTGTATGCTATTTCATGGATCGGATGCGCGATAAACAGTGTCACGCCAGTTGCAATCTCGGGAGGGGAGCCTGCAAAGGCGTATTTTCTTAGCAAGGTCAGTTCCACTAAAAAGTCAAGGACCCTGGCAACTGTGATTGCGACGGATTTCCTTGAGTATGGGAGTTTTGTGCTGATTGATATTGCTGCTGTTATGATTCTTTATTTTAAGCTTGATTTACCGGTTATTATTTTGTATCCATTGCTGTTTACTATTGGTGTAGGGATACTGATTATCGGATCATTGATATATACATCGCTGAACAGGAAGGCATCTCTTGTAGTTACTTTGTTTTTTACGTCGATTGTGAAGAAGTTGGGGATTTTTAAGAAGCATGTTTTGAAGTTTGAGGATAATCTGGAGCATAATATTGATATTTTTAACGGCACGTTGAGAGAGGTTTCCCCCAGAACAGTTGTATCAACTATGAGTATTACTGTTTTGATAAGGCTGCTGGATATTTTGAGACTGTATATTATTATTCTTGCATTAGGAGGAAGCGCAGATCCTTTGTCTATTGTTATTGCGGTTGCTTTTGCTACTGTTGCAGCTGTTGTGCCGCTTCTGCCCGGTGCAATTGGCGCTGTTGAGCCTGCGATGATTGCAGGGTTTGTGCTTGGCGGGCTTGATTTTCCCTTGGCAGCTGCGGTTGTGATTGTGGACAGGATTATCGTGCTTGGGCTTAATACGACAATAGGGTTCGGGTGCATGTATTTTTTGGGATATAAAAAGTATGGGGCATTGTGATGTTATGTCGCGGGTTAAAAAATCTTTTGTTACCGGAATGACGCTTCTGAATGCTATGTGCGGCTCTCTTGCGATATTGTTTGCGTTCAGTGGGGACTATCGCTATTCTTCCCTGATGCTGGTTGTTGCTGTTCTTGCAGACCAGCTTGACGGGCAGTTTGCAAGGATGCTTGGGCAGACGTCGGATATCGGCAAAGAGCTTGATTCGCTGTCTGATGCGATTTCTTTCGGTGTTGCGCCTATGATCCTGATTTATAATATCTACCTTGAAACGCTTGGCTTCTGGGGGATTGCAATCGGGCTGGTTCTTGTGTCGTGCTCAGTGTATCGGCTTGCCAAGTTTAATGTTATCAATGTCAAGGACCATTTTTTGGGTATCCCTACGCCTGTCATTGCTGGTTTTGCAATTGCCCTTGTTTACGGGAATATTGCGATGCCTGCGATATGTGTTGGGCTGATGACGATTGTGCTGTCGCTTCTGATGATATCGAATATACGGTTTTATAATTTCAAGAATTACAGGAGCCTGAAAAATGGTGAGAAAGTCATTATCAGTATTGAGGCAATTGTCGTGATTTTTGGATTGATTTTTTATCCTGATAACCTGCTTATCCTGGGTATCGCTGCTTATGTTGTGTCTGCGCCGGTTGTCTGCTTTGTTTTGCGCGAGTGAACGTAGATGTTGTCTTTTATGCGGCATGATCTGACTGGCCGAAGGTTTGCTTTTTTTGAGATGCCTTCGAGTTCTCCTGTTTTGAACAGGTGGTAGAAGCGGGGGTGTTTTTTGTCCCATGTATGGTGGATGTCCTGGGGCTTGTTTTTAAAGCGCGGCTGGTCGTGCGCCCATGCGCTGATGAGTATGGAGCTTTGGGGTTTCAGGATTTGTTCTGCTTCCTTTAGGGCGGTTATGCGCTCTTTTTCGGTCTCCAGATGATGGATTGCTGCTATGCAGATTATTGACTCGAATGTATTGGGCATGAATGGGAGGGCGGTGAGGTCCAGCATGACCAGAGGGATTGTTTTGTCTTTTTTTCTGAGTGTGCGCAGCTGGCTGATTGAGAAGTCGCCTGCTACTGGGTTCAGGCTGCGGTTTTTTGCGTATAGCGCGTGGCGGCCTGTGCCTGATGCAAGGTCGAGGATGAGTGTGTTTTTTGGCTGTCTGTCTATGAATTCTTCCACGTCTTTCCATGTCTTCTGCCTTGTGGCGTCAAAGTGCGGGGCTATTTTGTTGTATGTATTTTTCATCGTAGTATAAACTTCACTCTTCGATGAAA
>CBDUVR010000202.1:0-2919 GCA_965370705.1 uncultured archaeon
TGGCGCACAACAACCTCCTCACCGACAGGAGAGAAATACCTCTACAGGCACAACACCAAAAGAAAAGAACACCAACAATCCCCCCGAAAACATCCTGCGCAACACAAACAAACCATACATAATTTTGTTCACTTCCATTGAACAAAATATACCTCTTTTGTTCACTCCGAATGAAAACATTTATAAATTACCTCAACAAATATATGCTCATGCTTTCAAAAGAAAAACTAAAACAGATCCTGACAGAACAGCGCGAATCAATACTCAAAAAGCCAACAGGCATCGAAAGAACTATTATACTAAAAGACATAGAGCCAAAAATAAAACTCCCCCATGTAATAGTATTAACAGGCATAAGAAGATGCGGCAAATCAACAATACTAAGGCAGATTATAGACAAATACTACAGCAACACAGACTTTTACTACATCAACTTTGAAGACGAGCGCCTCTTCAACTTTAATGCATCAGAATTCAACACAATCTACGAAGCTCTCACAGAATTATTCGGCAAAAAAATCACCTTTTTCATAGATGAGATACAGAACATAGACAAATTTGAGACCTTCGTAAGGCGATTCAATGACGATGGCTGCAAATTTTACATAACCGGCTCAAACGCAAGACTGCTGAGCAAAGAACTTGGAACAAAATTAACCGGCAGGCATCTTGATATGGTCGTCAGCCCCTTCTCATTCAGGGAATTCTTAAAATTAAAAGGCTTCCACTTTGAAACATCCATGATCTACAAAACAGAAACCCGTGCTGAAATTAAAAAATATTTCCGCGAATACCTCACAAAAGGAGGTATGCCCGAATATCTTCTCTACAATGACATTGAAATACTCACAAGAGTTTACGAAGACATTGTAATAAAAGACATAGTTGTAAGATACAAAATTGAAAACACAGCCGCCCTGAGAGAACTATATCAATACCTGATAACCAACAATTCAAATAAATTCAGCTTTAACTCAATAAAAAACATGCTCCACTTCGGCAGTGTAAACACAATCAAAAGATACATATCCTACTTGGAAGAAGCGCATTTTGCAAAAGTAATCAGCAAATTTGACTACAGCCTGAAAAAGCAGCTGATAAACGAGAAAAAACTATACGTTCTGGACAATGGGTTTATCAGTGCAGTTTCAGCAAAATTAACAAAAGACAATGGCTGGCTCCTTGAAAACCTTGTATTTAATGTTCTCAAAACATCCTTCAAAATATATTACCATTCACACACCAAAGAGTGTGATTTTGTATTATTGGACAACAAAAAAATCAACTCAGTAGTACAGGTATCGTGGGAAATAAATGACCATAATAAAAAAAGAGAGTTTGACGGCTTAACAGATGCAATGGATAGATTCAAACTGAAAGCAGGCCTGATTCTAACCTACGACCAGGAAGATGAAATCAAGATAGAAAACAAGACAATAATAATAAAGCCTGTCTGGAAATGGCTGCTCGAATCATAAAACAGGCGCCAAAGCCAGATGTCAAGAGGATGCCATACTATTCGACATGAAGTACCAAGCGCCCCTAAAACCTATCCCGGACAACAACTTCCCCGATCTGGACCGCATTCAGCGCAGCCCCCTTAAGCAACTGATCCCCGCACACAAAAAACTCAAGACCGCGCTCCCCAAACACCGGATTCTGCCTGATCCTCCCCACTTCCACATCATACTTTTCAGTAGCAGTAAGAGGCATAGGATAAACATTATTCAAAATATCATCCCGAACCACAATCCCCTGGGTCCCCTCAAACACCTTCCGGACATCATCTGCACTAACAGGTTTCTCAGTTTCAGCAACAATGCTCTCTGAATGCGCCCTCATAGTAGGGATTCTCACGCAGGTGCAAGACATAGGAATGCTCTCATCCCCGAAAATCTTATGCGTCTCCCACACGACCTTCATCTCCTCCCGGCTATATTTATTATCCAAAAAACAATCAATATGCGGTATAACATTAAATGCAATAGGATGCGAAAAGACCTTATTGCGCGCCTTCTTTCCCTCAAGCACCCTCCCAGTCTCCTCCCGAAGCTCAGCCATCCCCCCGTTCCCGGCGCCGCTTGTAGCCTGGTAAGTGGAAATAATGACCTTCCTGAGCCCAAAATTCTTATAGATCTGGTAAAGAGGAATAGCCGCAATCGCAGTAGTGCAATTGGGATTGGCAATCAGCATAGAATCACCAATTGCAGAAGCATTAATCTCAGGAACCACTAACGGGACACCATCATCATACCGGAACGTAGACGAATTATCAATAACAACGCACTTGGCCTTCGCAGCTTTTGCCGCATTCTCCTTTGGCCACCCGCCTCCAATCGCAAAAAACGCAACATCAAGAAGAGAATAATCAACCTCATCTGCATTCTCAACACAGATATCTCCAAGCCCAGTCTCAATCTTTTTGCCGACAGACCGCTTGGATGCATACAGCCTTAACGACTCAATCCGAAACTTGCGTGCAAACAGCACTTTCAGCAATTCTCTACCAACAATCCCCGTAGCCCCCATAATCCCGACTCTGACCTTTTTCATATATATATCACCTGCCATAATCGCACTTGGGAATCCTCCCGCTCTCGCAATAAGCCTCAAAATGCTCAAGCCACTTCGGATGCATATCATAAGCACCCACAAACTTAACAAACTTAGTAAGCTGCTCAACAGTCTCAGGCTCAAGATTATGCTCAATAATGCATGCGCTCTTCTCAGCTGCATCTTCCGGCACAAGAATAATCTTCAAAAATGCCTTGATAGTCTCATGCCGAACCATAACCGTCTTCCCTATAAGCTCCCCCTTGGAAGTAAGCTCAATCTTCCCATACCTCTCATATGCAACATACCTGCACTTACCAAGCTTACGGAGCATCTCAGAAACAGAAGCAGACTTGATGCCAAGCC
>CBDUVR010000203.1:0-2908 GCA_965370705.1 uncultured archaeon
AAAGAGTAGGATTAACAGGAATAAAACACGAGGGAAACTACACATACACAAACGAGGGCCTGATATCCGAACGGTTCACAAAAGAATCACTACAATTCATACTACAAGAAACAAACCTTGAAGCAGAAATACAGCAACTAACTCCAATCTCATACATATGTGAAGCAAAAATAATCAGCGCAGCACAATAAACCCTCACGCAATCATCTGGGAAACAACCTCAACAGCCCTGTCAATCGCGCCCTCGCATTCTTTGCTCAGCGCAACCCCAAACCCGACCGCCTTTGGCTGCACACCAACAAAAACAACTTCGCAGCTGCCGCCTTTCTCAAGATAGCCAAAAAAAAGCGACAACGGTAGTTGGTGCGTGGAATGCAGGAACCCCCTGATTCTCGAAGTATCAACAACCTCAACAGCACCGGCGTCCATGCCAAGCTCAACAGCATCAACAACAACAACCCTTGAGGGCCCAAACTTCTTAATCTTCGACAAAAAATTCTCAGGCGCACTCCCGCAGTCAATAAAAAGCAAATCATCACTTGAGCCGAACCTCTCCCTCAATTTCTCAACAGCAACAGGCCCGACTGCATCATCACCGCGCAGCCTGTTCCCGACACCGCACACAACACACCTCATAAAAACCATGCTAGCACAACTTCTCCCCGATCCTGCGCACTGAATACTTAATCGCAAGCAGCCCTGAAAAAAACATCATCAAAGAACCAAGAAAAAAACCGCATCCCGACAGGAACCCCAAAAGACCTGAAAGAGCAAGTATCCTGCCGCCTCTTCTCCTGTCCTCATACTCAAACACATAAAGCGCATAAAAGCAAACCAGCCCGAAAACAACCCACACAAGCCCAAGCACGCGAATATGCTCAGCCACATTCAAAGGCAAAATCAGAAGATACACAACAATGCCTGAAACTATCGAAACAATACCGGCTGCACCGCCAAAAACATGGACATTATCACTCTTTCGGTATCCATGCCCCTGTCCATACTCAAGAAGATCCTTCAAAAATCCCATGATATTACTTCACCCACACTCATATATATAATTATCAAACCAAAAAAAGCTATGCATGAACAATCAGCAGTCGAAGCAATCATAAAGACCCTGGAAGAAAAAGCCCCGAAAAAAGCAAAAATAAAGCTGGGCATGATGAGGGGCGAAAAATCAAGAATTCTCGACATATTCAATACACAGGTAGAAGGCACCCCCCTTGCGCAAATAGACATTGAAATAGAGCAGGTACCGGTAACATCAAAATGCGCATGCGGCTTTGAGGGCACCATCGACATCCCGGGCCACGTTCACTTCATCAGATGCCCGAAATGCGGCAAAATAATCGAGCCCCTGACAGGAAATGAGCTGGAAATAACCACCGAATGATATACCCTGTCCTGATAACACAGGTCACCTGACAACAGGAAACAAAAAAGGGTTGGTGGAAGCTCAAGGATGGACCACCCCAAGAACCAACGGTGGATAAACAGCACCCTACATTCAACCCAAGCAAAACAGACAAGTGACTTAAAGCGAAACGCTTTACGGTCGCTCTGATGATCAACCTTTCTGAAGGTTGATGCAGGGGAGGGGATTTTCATCCGCAAAGCAATGAAACTCTGTGCTTCTGCGAAATTTGAACCCCCGAACTCCTGCGAGACTGGATTTCTTAAAATCATCGCACGCATTCGCATGCTCAGTACTCAAGACACATCTTAAGCAATTTCTTGAGTCCAGCGCCTCTAGCCACCAAAGCAAACAAAGCCAAAAGCCCTGTTTCAATGACATTGACCAGCTTGGCGACCCCTGCACAGGATAAAATAATAGGCGCAAACATTAAAAAGAATATCTATTTCTGTTTCGTCCTCTCGACAACCCTGCATGCAAAATAGCAAAAAGGAGTATCCAGCGCCGCAATAATCACCTTCACAACCCACTGCCCGATTATCAGCGGCACAACAGGCATAATACCATAGAATGCAATAGTTATGAACAGAACAGAATCAATCAGCTGGCTCACAACAGTTGACGCGTTATTCCTGAACCACAGGTACCTGCCCTTTGTCTTTTTCTTCCAGAAATGAAAAGCCATCACATCATGATGCTGGGAGATGAGATAAGCTATCATGGAAGCAACAACAATTCTTGGCGTCATCCCAAGGACTGTGTTGAACATGGCCCCGGTCTCTTTAGCAAACTCAGGAGACTGCCAGTTAACTGCAATCAAAACCGAAACAGCCAGGACAACATTCGCATAAAACCCTGCCCAGACCGCCTTTCTCGCCTCCTTTTCCCCCCACTTTTCTGAAAGGACATCAGTCAGCAAAAAAGACGTGGCATAAACAAGCACAGCAGCAGGCACAGTAAAATCCCAGAAAGTCACCATCTTATTGGCAAGAACGTTCGCTATAACAACAAGAGCGGCCATTGTCGCAATGATGTACTCCACACCGTATCTCTTCCCAAGAAAAGCAGAAAAACATCCAAGAGCAAGGGTCACAAGCATCCAAATTAATATCAGCCATATTTCAGTCATTTACCACTCCCCCTTCCCCCTTTTCTCCGGGGAAACCAACCTTCCATGCCGCCTGTCAATCTCATCAAGCTGGTCAAGCATCTTGCGGAGCGCAGTCCTGACAGCATCAGAAAAATTCACAAACTTCCCATTATCACCAACATGCGCATTCACATCATCCACGATCTCCTTGGGAACTTCAACACAAACCTTCGGCATCACATCACCAGACAATACTTTTAATCATTATAGCCATATAAATATTCTTCCAGTTATACCTCAAGAATACCTCCATAATATTAAAAACCTATCGAAAACCCCAGCAACACCTCAAAAATATATAAACCCAAAAAGCGGAAGAAAACCAAGGCTCCGCTTCTAAC
>CBDUVR010000204.1:0-2889 GCA_965370705.1 uncultured archaeon
TTTATTGTGCCGTATTTTTTGTGGACTTCGATTATGAGCACAAGAGCGAGAGCGGTCAGGGACAGGTCGATTACGATTGATGTCAGTACCAGTGCCTGTGGAAGAGGGTCTACCATCGCGCTAAAATGATGGAAACTGATGTCCGGTATTATCGGGGCAATGCCTTCTTTTCTGTAGCCGATTGATATCAACAGGAGGTGAATGCCATCTGTGAAGATGCCAAGGCCGATAACTTTTTTTATGAGGTTCTCTTTTGCGAGCAGTGTGTAGGTTCCGAGTGCGATGAGTATCACTGCTGCTATGTATGAATACACGACCATCATGTTTCCTTACCTCCGATGCCAAAGCGGGTGATGAGCCCTGTGATTACTGCTGATATTATGTACCAGAGTGAGATATTCTGTATGTTTTGCCCGGGGTACAGCATGAAACATTTGACGACTCCGGCTGCTTCCTGGCAGTATTTTTTTGCGCCAAATGAGTCCTGTTCAGCTGCCGGGGTAAAAGGGGCTATTATGTTGTGATACTTGTAAAGGTGGAATGAAGTGACAGCAGTTAATGCAGATTCTATGGGGTTGCTCTTGAGGGTGACAAAAAACAGGATTATGAATATGGAGAATACTTTTAGTGTGGTTTTGTTCGGGATGAACCCGCGTCCTATATATGTGATTGTTTCTATCATTTTTTCCACTCTTCTTTTATCAGTGAATAGACGATGATTATGAGTCCTGTTGCGACGATGATGCTTCCGAGTATGTTTGCGAAAAATGTATCGCCCCCGGACCACAGCGTCATTATTTCCTGGTGCGATATGAGCCTGCCGCGGAGCGCGAATTCAAACAGTATTATCACAAGGAGGGCGACGCTTGCGAGGCTTTTTGCATCTATGAGCTCTACTTCTGTGAACCTGCCTTCTACTTCTCTTTCCCTGTATGTGAGGACGAGGAGGGTGAATGCTGTTGCGATAATTGCGCCTGCAGGAAAGCCGCCGCCGGGGGTCAGGTGGCCGTGAAGAGCAATGTATGCCCCGAAAAGTATTATGAAGGGAAACATTACGCGTGTGACTGTCTTTATTATGAGGTCCATTATTTCACCTTTGCTTCAACCTTGTGAAAGGTTGATCATCAAGTGCGTTTCGCTTCGCTCAAGCGCACGAGTGTTATTTTATGTTTCTTGATTTGCTCAAGCGCACAAGGTGTTATTTTTCTTGCTTGTCTCTGCTCAAGCGCACGATCGATTATCTATTGTTTTGTGTTTCTCTGGCTCCCACTCACCTGTTTTCTTGTTCTCGATATGTGCTTTTTCAGGGTTCTGAGTTTGAATTCGCTTTTTCTGTGGACGATGAGGAAGACTGCAAGGACTGCTGCAAACAGGACTGTTTCTTCACCAAGGGTGTCGTATGCGCGAAAGTCCCAGACAATGGCGTTGACGATGTTTGCTGAGCCGGTTCTTTCGAGCGCGTTTTGAAGGTAATATTGCTTTACGTCCTGATTGTGAGTTACCGGGAGTCCTGATACTGCGTACAGCATGAGTGCTGTGAATATGATGATCCCGAATGCCGGCAGCAGTTTCATGGTTGTTCTCTCCTTTCTGTTTTGTGGATTGTTATCATGAATATGAATGTCGCAAGGGCTGCGCAGACTGCGACCTGCGTTATTGCGATATCCGGGGCTGCGAGCATGAAAAATAGCGCGGCAAGCGACAGGTCAACTATCGCAAGCATGATGACTGCATATAGCAGGTCTTTCATGCGAATCGCTATTATTGCTGTTATTATGCTTACCATCAGCAGCAGCTTGAATATTATTGCCTCTATCATGTGTGGTTCTCCATGTCATTTTTTACTAGTTTTTTTGGTCTGATGCCTGTGTTGTGGGCAGCGTTTGCGAGGGCGTGGGTGCCTGTGGGGTTGGTTATTAAGATGAATGTGATTATGAGGAGTATCTTTATTGTGTAGTCCGGGCCCAGAACCGGGTGCGTGTAGGTGTAGAGGGCCTGCGATGCGAGTGCGAGGCATGCGCCCCCGACTGTGACCATGGTGGCTGCGTGGATCCGCGTGTAGAAGTCAGGGAAGCGGAAGAAGCCGATGGCGCCGATTATGGCAAACAGTGCTGATATTGAGATGAGGATTTCGGATATCATTTTTTCACCAGTTTTGAGATTGCGATTATGGCGATATAGGATATTAGTGCGAACAGGAGCGCAGTATCAAGGTATACGGGATTTTCTATCCTGATTGAGTAGATCACCATGAGGAGCACTACGAGATTTGTGAGTGTGTCTATTGAGATTACCCTGTCTGCGTAGGTGGGGCCGAGGATTGCTCTTAGGACGAGTAGTATTCCTGCTGCTATGAATGTGTATTCTATTATCATGCAATCACTTTTTTCGCGTGCTTTTCGAATAGTCCGGATATGTTCTTGCCCGGGCTGTAGTCCAGGCAGTGGATGTAGAGGTCTTTGTGGTTTTTGCCGATTTTTACGGTAAGGGTTCCGGGCGTCAGTGTTATTGAGTTTGCGACAAGCGTCTTTGTGAAGTCTGTTGTCTGGTGTGTGGTGATTTTGATTATTGCGGGGTTGATGTTGCCTGTTATTATTCGTGATGCGGTGTCTATGTGTGATTTTATTTCCGAGTAGAGGAGGATGAATAAGTAGATGATTAGGTTCAGGATGGATTTCGGGTTGAAGAGCTGGTATGGTGATTCGAAGAACATGAATTTCCCGCAGAGCCATGCGATTATGATTGATACTGCTATTCCTGCAAGCAGTTCTGCGCGGCTGAGTGAGCCTGTGAACATTATCCAGCCGATGAATAAAAGTATGAATGAGACACTGAATTTGTGCATGGGTTATTATTTGGGTTTAGGTCTGTAATAAAGGTTTTGGTTTT
>CBDUVR010000205.1:0-2888 GCA_965370705.1 uncultured archaeon
TCGAAGATAAAATAAAATCCTTAAAAGAACAGGAATACAACATCACACAATCCATCAAAGAAGCAGAAAAGAACTACTACTCGCGCATCATCACCCAGGACGAGCTTGAGCAGATCACAACCAGCAACCGCGCAAAACTCGAATCCATAAAAAAGCAGCGCTCCACACTTGAACAACTCCAGGCAACGGCACCCGCAAAAGAATCCAAACCCAAGACAGGCATACTCTCAAAAATAAAGCAAAAGTACACACAATACAAACACCAGAGACAAAAAGCCCGTGCCGAAAACAAAATGCGCGAACTAAAAAAACACGAAGACGCACTCGAAAAAAGAGACATGGAAATAAAAGCAAAAGAAGAGCGAATCAAAAAAGAGATGGAAACACTAAAAAAAGAAACCCAGCCTACAGGTTCGGAGTAATCCACACCTCAAGCACAGCAGCAAGCATCAGGATAAGCGCAGACACAAGATAAAGCATGCCCGCATCCTTTGCAATCTTAAAATCATGCCTGCCCCGGATCATCCCGATAGACAATATCCCCCCGGCAATGCCGGCAATAAAATAAGCAACAATTTCAGGCACGCCGTGAACTGAAATCGATAGCAGCGCATCCATATGCCCCTGCGCAAGCGAATACGAATACTTCGAAGAAAAATCCTTTGCAAGATCACTCACAAAAACACCGATAACAGACGCATTCCACGAAAGAATAAATATCGCCCCGGTCCCGAAGAAAAAAGACATCAGAAAAGCAATAGTAGTAACCTTCAGATTATTCGAAAGAATAGTCCAGAACGTAGCAACCGTAGCAGTCGCAGAGCCGCTAAGCCTGATGCTTGCAATAGTGCTTGCCTGCTGGGAAAAAAGCGATGATGTATAACTCTCTGGCAAAACAGTATACCAGAAAGAAACACCAATCAGGACACCCAAAAAGAGATACGCATAAACCATAATCGTCTTCTCATAATGCGCAAAAAACCCGAGATCAATCCTGTCCGTCTCCTCATCAATCTCCTCATCATCGCGAAGAATCGCGGAAATCGTAGGAAACGCGGCAATAGTAATCAAAAAAAGAAAAATCACAGAAGACGATGAAGGAAAAATATAATAAGCAGCAAACATGGACACTGTCGTGATCAAAAGGCCATAAAAAAACATCTCAATCGGCTTGGACTCAGCTTCCTTTGGATTAATCAAGAGCTCAAAAACCATCTAAATACCACCATACAGATACTATCATATTATACACATCTCTTATATATAAATATTATTCCGGGCTCACCGCAAACTACAGCACCCCCATCCAACAAATATATAAATTTAACGCAATAAGACAAGGTATGGCAAAAAACCGCAAATAGCACAAGGACAGCTTTTTGCAGATGCATAATCACCCTTTATCAAAAATATGTGGTGATTCAGTACAAGGTGAAAAAAATGAGCGAAATCATGCCCTTTCTTGAAAAAAACAAAGACATCATCGACAAAACAATCGAAAAATACATCCCAAGAAAGATAAACGCAGCGTACCTAAAATGGCTCGCAGGGCCTGCAGGCTACGCATACGACATAGAATCCATCCAGAGATGTATCATTGACCCCACATGGAACCTTCTCGACCGCGGCGGCAAAAGATGGCGCCCGAGTTTCTTCATGCTAATTGCAGAATCACTAGGCAAAAACCCTGCCAACCTCACCGACTTCGCAATCATCCCCGAACTGATCCACAACGGGACACTCATAATCGACGACGTGGAAGACAACTCAGACAAAAGAAGAAACAAGCCAACAACACACAACATCTACGGGACAGACGTCGCAATAAACGCAGGCAACGCCCTCTACTACATCCCCCTGAAAATAATACACGAAAACATGGACATTCTCGGCCCCGAAAAAACATCCCGCATCTACGAGGCATACGTCCAGGAAATGATAAACCTCTCACTTGGTCAGGCAATGGACATCTGGTGGCACCAGGGAAAAAGCGAAAACGTGACAATTGAGCAATACCTGCAGATGTGCGCATACAAAACAGGCACACTTGCAAGACTCGCAGCAAAGCTGGCAGTAATCCTGTCCTCCGGCACAAAACAGGAAGAAAAAAAAATAAGCAAAATCGCAGAATCCATCGGTGTCGGCTTCCAGATACAGGACGACATACTTGACATCACAGCAACCGAGCGCGACAAATTCGGTAAATCATTCGGAAACGACATCCACGAAGGAAAAAGAACCCTGATGGTAATCCATGCGCTAAACAACGCATGCGAAGCCGACAAAAAAAAGCTGATCGAAATCCTGAACAGGCACACAAGAGACGAACAACTAATAAACGAGGCACTCAGCATCCTAAACAAATACAGCTCCGTCGAATTCGCAAAAAACACAGCAAAAAAAATCATAGAACATGCATGGACAGAAGCAGACCCGATCTTACCGGAATCAGAATCAAAACACATGCTTGCAAAATTTATTAATTACCTGATAGAGAGAAACAGGTAATCTCAAAAGTGACGCATAATTATATATACAGGTTCTGCCAATAATATCAGCATGATTGAAATTGAAAGAACAACGACTGGCATAATCGGGCTGGACAAAATCATCTGTGGGGGTCTCCCAAAACCTTCAGTCACTTTGATATCAGGATCCGCCGGAACAGCCAAAACAACATTCTTACAGCAATTCATCTGGGACGGCCTGCAAAACAAAGAGAACGGCCTGTTCATAACCCTGGAAGAGACGCCTGAAGAGATAAAAAAAGACGCGCTTCAGTATGGGTGGGACTTCGAAAAATTCGAAAAAGCAGGAGAGTGCAACATCGAATACTTTGACCCGTTTGAACTGGGCGACATATCAAGCCGCCTGAAAGACCTCATAAT
>CBDUVR010000206.1:0-2887 GCA_965370705.1 uncultured archaeon
AAAACGAGCTTGCCGCATGCTTCAACTCAGCAGGGCTATTCATCATGCCCTCTATCCACGAGCCTTTCGGAATCGCATGCCTTGACGCAATCGACTTTGGCCTCCCGGTCATCCTGTCAGAAAACGTGGGCGCAAAAGAACTCTTTGATGGATGCACACTGGTGCACAAGCCCAGATCCTCAAAAAACATCACAGAAAACACCCTGAAACTCCTGAAAGACAAAGACTGCTCAGACAACCTAAAAAACAAGGCAAAAGAAAAACTAAACAAAATAGACAACTGGGAAAAGATTGCAGAAAAAGTACTCGAAACCTACGCCTCAGTTCGACTGTGATACACTCACAAGCGGCCTGCTGCCGGACAGCCTGTCATACCTGATCAAAAGATTATAGTTCCCTGCCCGAAGCCGCTCTTTCCCGACAAGATCGATATTGTCATAAACAGCCTTTATCACAACATGCTTAAGCTCCTTCAGCTCATACCCGAAACTTGGGCTGTAGAACTTCTCAAATGTATTATCCATAAGATACTTCACTCGCGACTCAATATTCTCTCTCGTCCCTCTTGTAAAAAAAACATAGAACTTATTCCCTGCCGCATCCTGCGTCAGCGTCGTATACCCCGAAGATACGCTGGTGCCCTTTGTGATGCCCCGCGAAACAATCCCCGCGATAATGCCATTGCTCTCAGAAACAATATAATCCCCCCGTGAATATTCATTGCCAAGCGAATGAACCCCGACAGTAACCTCATGAGCACACACTGTAGACAGAATCACAAAAAACATCAAAACAAAAGCTGCAAGTAACTTCATAACATCCACTTTGTTCTCCCTTATATTTATCTCTTTGCCCCAAAATCCCGCAGATCCACCTGCCCGAGAAACTTGCTCTTGGCAGACCTGATAGTGCCCGTCACACCAAGCACATGAAATATAACACTCTCACCTTCAATCTCCTTGACAGAAGCAATCACAGCCCTGACCTCTTCCACAGAATCATGCGTGGTCCTGATAACACCCATCTTCCTGGCCTTGTCAAAAAGCATAGATGGAACCCACATCCTGAATTTCGATGTGCCCACTTCACCAAAAAGCTGCAAAGACGCGCTCCAGACCACATTAACCATATTCTCAAATGCAACCTCTTTTTTCGACACAATCTCAAACACAATATACCTCTGGTTGTCCCTCAGCGTGGGCGGCATTGGATTCAGCTTCATTCACTCACCACTTTCACTCCGTCTTTCAAAGTGCGGTCTCTTATCTCAGCAGTTCTTTTTACAAGATACAAAGGAACATCAGACACACTCTTCACTGCTTTTTCCCTGTCAAGCCCGCATATGTACGCAAGCGACGCAAGCTCCCTGCCGGCCCTCATATCCCACACACTCTCAGCCCCGCTGGCAGCAACGATATGAGCGCCATACTTTTGCGCAAGCATGACATTGTTGCGCATATGGGAAAGCACATAAGACCTTATCCTCTTGTAAGAATGAAGATACTCCCTGAAATTCAGCTCAATTGCGACATTGTTTTCTGCCGCAAGCTTCATCATGACATGATCCATCCCGGAATCCTTTCTCTTCAGCTCAGGATGCACAAGAAGATCCACACGCGGGTTTTCAACAGCAGCCCTGTTGATCTCAAGCTCCCCTCCATACACAGCAATAACATCCGCCTTGTCGCGGAACCTGTTGATCTGGCTGCTGAGTCGGGTCTGGTTCTCCACCTTTATTTCCACGCCGACAAGTATATTCACATCACTCTTTACTGACATCACATCCTTTTTTACAGATTCAAGATCCTCCAGGGTGTCTATCCCGTCAAGTATGACTATTGTATCAAGGCCAAGCTTCTCTGCATGCCCTGCTACCTCTTCAACACTATTTACACCATATGAATGCTTTGTCGTCACATGCATGTCACAGTAGTTCCTCAGCATGCTTCTTATTTGGGCTTTTAGTTTTATAAGGTTTCAAACTCGCAAGAGACAGAGCATCTGTTAAAAGGCGCATAGAATTATCATCTGGACAACAACAGAAAATTTCGTATATAGTCTTCTGCTGAATCTTTTTCTTTGTTTCACATTTCTCTCAAAAAAAGCTCCGGCCCCAAAATCATAAAAACTATAAAAAGGACAAAATCCCATATAACTCTGGGAAACCACATGGAAAGGCTAAAGACAGGTATCACTGGACTGGACGAAAAGACAGAAGGCGGCTTCGTAAAAGGCTCAATTATTCTGGCTGTCGGAAAAACAGGCACAGGAAAAACACAGTTCTGCTCATCATTCATATACGCCGGGACCCTGCAGGGAGAGCCTGGCCTCTACATAACCACAGAAGAAAGAATAGAAGACATAAAAGGAGATATAGATTCCATGTTCAACTGGAACTTCACAGAACTGGAGCAAAAAGGTCTCCTGAAATTCCTCTCAATCAAGGCAATCTATCCTGAAAAGCCTCTCGGCGAGGAGACACAAAGGATAACAAAATCCTACCTGATCAGCATAAGAAGCCAGATAGCAGAAGGCATAAAAAGCATAAACGCCCAAAGAGTTGTCCTTGACTCTGTCTCCATTCTCGAGATGTTCATGCAGGACAGGTACATGGCAAGAGTAATGTTGTTTGGGCTTGTGGAATATTTCAAAGCCATGGGAGTGACCGTGGTAATCAGCGGTGAAATCCCGGAGACAAGCGAAGGCCTGACTGGCAGCGGAATCATTGAATACCTTGTTGATGCTGTAATCAAGCTCGACTTCGTGCCCGTATCAGAAGAATTCAAAAGGACCATGACAATAAGAAAAATGAGGCGCACAGACCATTCGACTCTCATCCATCCATTCGAAATTACACCCAACGGCCTCCAGCTCGTAAAGATATAAT
>CBDUVR010000207.1:0-2886 GCA_965370705.1 uncultured archaeon
TCCTTAAGATATTTCTTCTATGTCTTTTTCGAGTTTTTCTTTGACTTTGCTGTTGAAGCCGGAGTAGGCGTGGCTGTTTATGAAGGTGATTGGCAGGTATCCGAAGTTTTCTGATATGCCTTCGCTTTTGTCATATTCGCTTTTTAGCTGGTTGAGCAGTTCTCTTGTGCCTTGTTCGGTTGTCAGGTGTTCTTCTATGACTAACGAGGGATATTGTGGCTTTATGCTTTCTAAGAATTTAAGCTGCTCAAGGCACATCGGGCCTCTGCCGTTATGGAACATTATCAGTTTTTTGGTGGCCGGTTCTTTTTCGGGCTGTTCTGTTGGTTCTTCATCGCTTTCATTGATTTCGATTGGCAGTCCCTCTTTTTTGCTTTCAGTCTTTATTTCTTTGACTGGCTCAGGGATGTTTTTTTCTTTTTCATTATTATCAACAGGCAGCTCCTGATTCAAAACCGCATTTTTTGTCTGTTCTTCTTTTGGCGCGGGGGTGTCCGGCTCATCTTCCTGGTTCTGGAGCGTAAAGCCTGTTATTATCGCAAAAAGCAATACAGTCATCAAAGCTAGATACATTGTTTTCATTCTGGTTTTTCACCTGCTGCCTTGTATGCTGTTTACAGAAAAGATATGCCGAGGGCGGGGTTTTCCCATGCGAAGCTTGTGAAAAGCTTGGGGGTATACTCACACTCCACACTTGCATGACTTGAACCCGCGACCTCTAGATTTCTTAGCGCTTTTTACAGATCATTCCCTGCAAAGCAGAGTCAGCACTCATAACACTTATGAGTCTAGCGCTCTAACCAGCTGAGCCACCTCGGCATAAACATATTTATTCAGTGCCTCATATTTTATAAAGTTTTGGTGATGTTTTATACTATAGGATTGTGATTTATATGGCTACCCAGAGAATCGCTGTAATTGACAGGAAAAAGTGTATGCCTGAAAAGTGCAGCCATGAATGCCGTAATTTCTGCCCGCGCGTGCGCGCAGGCGACGAGGAGACAATCATGGTCAAAGGCAAGTTTGCTGAAATTTCTGAGGAGCTGTGTATCGGCTGCGGGATTTGCGCTAAGAAATGCCCGAAGAAGGCTATAACTATCATCAATCTTGCGCACGAGCTTGAGGAGCCGGTTCACCAGTTTGGCAAGAATGCGTTTCGGCTGTATAACCTCCCGATTCCTGTGCGCGGGAAAGTAACCGGGCTTCTTGGTGCAAATGGCATAGGAAAGACTACTGCGCTTAAGATTCTTTCAGGGCAGATTAAGCCGAATCTCGGGAGGTTTGATGATGAGCCTGAGTGGGATGAGATTATATTGCGATTCCGGGGGACTGAGCTTCAGAATTACCTGATTGACCTTAGGGATAAAAAAGTGAGGGCAGTCTATAAGCCGCAGCAGGTGGATATGATACCCAGGATGTACAAGGGAAAGGTTAAGGATATTATCAGGGATGAGAGGGGACTCCTGGGTGAGGTGTCAAAGAAGCTTGAGATTGAGCATGTTCTTGGGCGGAAGCTCGCTGAACTTTCCGGGGGGGAACTCCAGAGGGTTGCTATTCTTGCTGCTGTGCTGCGTGATGCTGATGTCTATTATTTTGATGAGCCGTCATCGTTTCTTGATATCAGGCACAGGCTGATTGTGGCTTCTCTTATCAGGGAGCTTGCTGTCTCGGGCAAGGCTGTGATGGTGGTTGAGCATGATCTTGCCACTCTTGATTTCCTGACTGATGTGATTCATATTGTGTACGGGCATGGATCAGTCTACGGGGTTGTCTCGAGTGTTTATTCTTCGCGAAGGGGTGTCAATACGTATCTCTCAGGCTATATCAAGGACAGCAATGTGCGGTTCAGGTCTGATGCGCTTTCTTTTATGGCAAAGGGGCAGATATTCAAGGGCAAGGATAAGGCTCTTGATTATCCTGATATTGAGGTTAAGTTTGATAAGTTCTCTCTTAGGGTTGATTCCGGGCATCTTTATGCCGGTGAGATTGTCGGGGTGTTCGGGGCTAATGCGCTTGGTAAGACGACTTTTGCGAAGGTTCTTGCAGGTGAGATTAAGCCGAAGAAGGGGAAGGTTGATAAGAAGGTGATGATCGCGTATAAGCCGCAGTATCTCAAGGGGGATTATGACGGGTGCGTGCGCGAACTGCTTGCGAAGAAGTGCGGGGGTTTCGGGACTGCCAGGTTCAAGCAGGAGATTGTTAAGCCGTTTGAGCTTGATGAGCTTTTGGATAATTATGTTTCTGAGCTTTCGGGAGGGGAGCTCCAGAGGGTTGCTGTTGCGGTATGTCTGGCGCAGGACGTTGATTTCTATCTTATTGATGAGCCGTCAGCGTATCTTGATGTTGAGGAGCGGGTCAAGCTTGCGAAGATTGTCAGGCGTTTTATTGAGGTGAATAAGAAGACGTGCATGGTGATTGACCATGATATGATGCTTTTGAATTATGTTTCTGATAGGGCGATGATATTTCTCGGTGAGTCCGGGGTTTTTGGCCATGCAAAGCCGGCTGTTTTTCTTCACGATGGCATGAATGTGTTTTTGAAGTCGCTTGGGATTACTTTTCGCAGAGAGCAGGAGACGGGGAGGCCCCGCGCCAATAAGCCTGATTCGCAGCAGGATGGGAAGCAAAAGGCGAAGGGCGAGTATTATTACAGCTGAATGGATGTCCATTGGCATTTGTTTTGGGTGCATTTGCATGCAACACTGTATTTTTTAGCATTGTAGCATTCCCTGTATTCGCAGGTTGTGATAACTGATTCTTCGTTTTTGCTCTGGCAGACCTGCCCTGAGCATCCGCCGATTATGCAGTCGCTGTCGGCTGCGCAGGCGCCGTTTGTTGAGGATCCGCAGAAAACGGTGTCTGTTGGTGGAGGTTGCAAGTCGGGGT
>CBDUVR010000208.1:0-2858 GCA_965370705.1 uncultured archaeon
TCTAAAGAAGAGACCCTGGTCCGGGTGGCAAAGAAATAGGAATTTCTATCAATTGAACATCACAGTTGAACATAAAAAGATAATCATCTTATATTGAGTTATGCTCGGTTTAATTTCTGTGATTGTTTGCAGTATTATTATTTCGATTGTTCTTATTGTTCCTGTGTTCAGGCTTATGTTTGGGAGGCGCAAGCGTAGGATGGGGTTGCTTATAGTTATTACTGCTCTTTGTCTTATTTTATTTTCTTATATGGCAAAGTCGTTTTTTACTGTGTTTATGAGTATTTTGCCGTTCCTGGTTGTTACGTCATTTCTCGGGGCTTATATGAGTGTCAGGCGCATACGGCGCAGCACTGTTGAAAAGGGGCTGGAGAAGACATTCAATCTGCTGATAGTTTTGTTTTTTATTTTATATTTTTTTGTCATGGTATTTGGCAAGGCATGGATAGGGGTGCCGTTTAGCGGGCTTCGTGATGCTGATGTGACTGAGAGGATTGAGTATTCTACGGAGTTTAATAATTTACGGCTTGTGCCGCCGGTTCTTGCGGGGGCGCTTTCGAGGACCAAGAATACACAGTCGGATTCTCATGTCGGTGAGAAAGATATTTATTATGACCCGGTTGAAATGAGGTTAAAGTGGATTGCGGCGCTTGAGCCGGATAATGTCATTATCGGGCTTTCGAGGACGTCGCCCGGCTTTATTGATGGTTATGCGGGGGGTACACTGAACCCGTCTGTTGATTTTTTTGAGAAAGAGCTTGTGTATACTGAGGAGAGACCGTTGATATTTAATATCTATACACAGGTGTGGCTGAAAGACCCCACATATGAGTACGGGGATGCGCTTTTGATTAAAAGAAATGATGAGTACATGTGGCTTGTCCCTCTGATGAGGAATTTTTATGGTATTGTTATGACTTATGATGGTGTTGCTACAGTGAATGCAGGCAGTGGCGAGACTGTGATTTATTCGAAGGAAAAAATTCCTGAATGGCTTGGCAGGTGGAGGGTTTACCCGCAGGAAGTTGCTTCATGGAGAGTTGCAGTGTATTCAATGTTCAAACATGGGGTCATTAATGCATTTGTTTTCAAAAAAGATATTGACGAGATCCCTCCAAGCACTGAGCCGTACCTGATTAATGTTGAGGAAGATGTGTACTGGTTTGTGAGTGTGGAGCCGGCAGGGGGGCAGGAGAAACGGGCGCTTTCAGGCTATTATCTTATTGGCGCCAACGGCGAGAATGCAGGTAATGCGATCTTTGTCAATAAGAAGCAGAAGAATTTTATCGGGCCGACTGTTGCAAGCAATTATGTGCAGTCGAAGGTTTCGAATTATGATGGCTGGAGAGCAATGCAGCCGCTTCTTTATCCTTATGAGGGTAAGGAGACGTGGGTTGTGCCGATACTTTATGTTGGTGGCGAACTTGCGGGCATGAAGCTTGTTGGTGTGGGGTTCGTTGATACTGATAGTGAGGAAGTTACCATAAGGAAAGCAGAGGATGAAACTGCCGGTACTGATGCGGGGCTGCCTGGGTCAGAGGATGATCTGATTGCTGAGTACAGGAAGTACAGGGACGAGATTTCTGATACCTTGGATAAGATGGATGATATTGTGGATGCGCTTTCTGAGAAAGATTGATACGAAATTATATATATGAGTTGAGATAACAATCAATACATGGAATTAAAGAAATATGCTCCTTACTTGTTATTTATTGTATTCTATATTATTTTTTATTCAGCATGCATATTTTTTACTTTAATGTGTCAAAATACAAATTTCGCGTCTAATTTTTCCGAATTCTTCATTGAAGTCATCTCAGTTGCGCTGTTTATCATTCTGGCTGTTTCGTCTCATTATAATGCAAAAATTAAAGAAAAAATGCTTCTGTTAACAGTAGTTATTATTGTGTTGATGGCAGTATCATTTTATATTTACATGGCGTTTCGTGGTTGTGGTGGGGAAGTTTATGATTTTGAAACAGAATTGGACCAGTATCACATAGCTTGCGATTATCTGTGCCAGAGGTATATAGATCGTGATTATATACCTGCAGAAGCAGTACATTATTGCGAGAAATACTATGAAATAGACCTCAATGAAAATGGTAAGATTGGCGGTGAAGTGGGAAGAATTATGGCGTATGGTGTATCTGAAGACAGAGTCTATTGTTTCACATTAAATGAATGCATCTGGGGCTCAAGTAGAAATAAGCGCCTGACGCCGGAGAAATGCAGGGATATTATGTGCGATGTATATACTGAAAGGTATAACGGCAATCAAACTGCGGCGTCGGCGTCAATTAAGAATAAGATGATTTTTGGCGAATCAACGCACTCAGACCACGAAGACTTAATCGTCGTTGATGTAAATGGTAATTCCATATTGGACCCAGATGGTAAAATCGTTTCACTCGCGTCATGGTGGATTGATAATTTTCAGGATGTGGATTGTTCGGGGGAATGATGAGTATAATCGGTATGCATTTAGTAAACTTTGAATTTTGCTTGACCTGAGTTGAAGCTATTTATACTTGTTTCGCAATATAGTTGGTTATGAGATACAAACTGGTTGCTGTTTTATTGATTGCTTTTCTTGTGCTTGGCTGCACTGGTAGTGTGGAAAAGCCAGAAAAGCGGGGAGTGGCTTCTGAACCAGGGCCGTTGAGCATGGAACCGTACAGGATGTATTGCGATTCCTTATGTGAGAAATATATTGACGCTGATTTTGATCCAAGAAAAGCGCTGGAGTATTGTGAAAAGTATTTTGAGATTGACCTCAACGGAAACGGGAAGACAACGGGTGAAGCAGCTAAAATAAACGCATTTGGTGTGTGTGAAGACAGGGTTTATTGTTT
>CBDUVR010000209.1:0-2857 GCA_965370705.1 uncultured archaeon
TCTAAAGAAATTTTCGATATCTTTGATGAGAATAATAATCCAACAGGTGAGACAGCAACCAGAGAGGAATGCCACGATCCTGATAAAAGATTGATTCATAGAGATATCCATATACTTATCAGAAGAGACGATAATAAAATCTACTTGAAAAAGAGAAGTGAATATCAGGACCTATATCCCGGATACTGGGAAACATCTGTAACCGGACATGTTGAGTCTGGTGAAAGTTATGAGGATGCAGCGTACCGTGAATGTAGAGAAGAAACAAGCATTGAAGGAGTAAGTCTGGATAAGATTGCAGATTTTAAGAACTTTTCAAATATTGAAAGACAATGGAGCAGATTGTATGTATGCAAATATGATGGTCCAATACAATTAAATGACGAATCAGTAGAAGGAAGATACTTCTCAATAGATGAAGTAAAGAATGCATTAGTAAAAGAAAAATTTAGTCTGGGTTCAAGATTAGCATTAGAGGAATATATAAAACATATTAATGCCTGAAAAATCATGAAAATTCGGGTAATTTGAGGGCATTTTCAAGCTTTTTCATTGCAGGTTCATACTTGATATGCAATGAAAAATAAAAGCGCAAATGTGAGGGTTTATCAGGGAATTTGTGCGCAGTTAGGGATAGAATGTGCTGAATAAGGATATATTGTATTGAAAGAAGCCACAACTATCGCGTTGTCTGGAAGGACTTGACTCGTTCCAGGAGAGTTTTTGCTTTTTTGTTTTTTTCAAAGTGGGTGCGCACTGGCACTATCATCTCGTTTATGTATTTTGATGCTGACTGCTTTAAATCCATGGGGTGTAGTTCTCCTGCACGGTATATTTTGCATAGCTCGCCGAAGCTTTGTATCTCCAGGTTGCCGCCGTATTTTGCAGGGCGCTCTATCAGCATTTCATTGAATTTCTCGAATATGAGGTGCTTTGAGTAGTCTATTAGGGGGTTGTCTTCAAGCTGCTTTGGCGGGCAGAAGGCGCTGTTTATCTTTCTTTTTATATTCTCTTCTGTGTCTGTCATGAATATTGCGGTGCCTGGCTTTGATTTGCTCATCTTCATCTCGATTGCGCGCTCAGTTGCGGATAAAGATTTTTTGGGTGGTTCTGTGAGACTTAGGAGCATGTGATGGTGGAGTGCAACCGGCTTGTAGAAGCCGAGTTTGGGGCCCAGTTCGCGGGCCAGCATGTTTACTTTGCGCTGGTCCATGCCTAATTGCGCTATGTCTGCTTTCAGGTGGAATATGTCTGCGCACTGCATGCAGGGGTATAGTATTTGTGCTGCGCTTAAGGATGTGCTTTCTTCTCTGCCCATGATCTGTGAGCAGCGCATGATGCGGCTGACTGTTGATGAGCGCGCTACCTGAACGACTGTTTTCCAGTAGTTCTCGTCTGCCATTGAGTCTTTTGCCCAGATGAATTGTACGTTTTTTGTGTCAAGGCCACTTGCTTTCCAGACCTCGATGAAGTATTTGCCGGTTGTCTGGATCTTTTCCAGGTCTCCGTCGAGCTTGTTGTTCATCCAGGCGAACCAGTCTGCTACCCAGAGCTTGAATCTTATTCCTGTTTTCTGGAGCTTGATTATGTTGAGGGCGCGAAGGATGCCCTGTGCTATGTGGATTCTTCCCGAGGGCTCAAAGCCGTCGTAGGCGATCGGGTGGGTTTTTGTCTCGAAGAGGGTTCTTAAGTCGTCTTCGGTTATTATTTCCTCGCCTACTTCGCGGGCTAATTGCATTTTTGTTTCTGTGTCCATGTTAACCAGCTATTGTTAAGATTTGGATGATAAGCTTTTTATTTGTAGCAGAGGGATATGATTCTATGATTGTTGTTGACGGGTCGCATCATGAAGGAGGCGGGCAGATTGCCAGGACTGCTGTTGGACTTTCTGCGCTTCTTTCGAAGGATGTGAGGGTTGTGAATATACGTGCCAACAGGCCGAAGCCGGGGCTTTCGTTCCAGCATGTTTGCGCAATCAATGCGGTTGCTGATATGTGCTCTGCTGAGACCAAGGGAGTTTTTTTCGGGTCGGATACTGTGGAGTTCTGCTGCAGGAAGGGGTGGGAGGCAAATGATGTGAAGGTGAAGATTCCTACGGCCGGGTCTATGGGGCTGGTTTTGCAGCCTTTGATTATAGCTGCCATGGGGATTCGCGGGAAGGTCAGGATAGATATTGATGGCGGCGCCAGTTTCGGGAAGTGGGCTCCTGCGCTTACATATATCCAGAATGTGTTTTGCCGGGCGATATCCAGGTTTGGGTATGATGTGAAAGTGGATGTTTTGCGCCACGGGTTTTATCCTAAAGGAGGGGGGCGGGCGCGTGTTGAGATTGTGGGCGGAAAGCTTAGGAGCGCGGTTTTTGATTGTTTTTCGGAGAGAGCACATATATCAGGGTTGAGTGTTGCGTCACGCGACCTTGCATGCAATAATGTGGCGTCAAGGCAGGCTGAGAGCGCGAGTGAAATGCTTGAGGATGCCGGTGTTTTTGGAAGTGTGTCTATTGATGAGAGGTATGTGGATTCTGTTTCTCGCGGGTCTGGTGTTGCCCTTTGGACTGATGAGGGTATGTTTCTTGGGGCCTGCTCTGTCGGGGAGCGGGGCAAGAGAGCTGAATCTGTTGGTGAAGAGGCTGCTTCCCAGTTGATTTGTGAGTACAGGGGGAAGGCATGTGTTGATAAGTATCTTTGCGACCAGTTGATTCCATTTATTGGTGTTTCGGGCGGAATGGTCAAGACATCAGAGATAACAAAACATGCTGAAACCAACATGTGGGTTGTTGAAAAGTTCAGAGAGGCTGCGTTTAATGTTAACAGGGATGATAAAATCATTGGCGTAATCGATAAATAGCGGCTAAATT
>CBDUVR010000210.1:0-2842 GCA_965370705.1 uncultured archaeon
GTAATGATTTTTGATGCCAAGCCCGTTTAGCTTTTCAAACCAGAATGCGGATGTTCTGCATAGTGTTTCTCCTTTTTTTGGGATGCTTGAGGGGATTATTTTGTCAAATACGGAGATGTTGTCTGTGAAGTGGAATTCAAGTTCGCGGCCGTCTATTTCATATACTTCTTTCACCTTGCCTTTTGATATGAGTTTCATAGAATATTTTTTGGCGGCGCATATTTATATTTCTGAATTATAGAGATTTAAATTTTTGAGTGCATTTTTTATTGTGTATCAAGTATGAACCAACAATAAAAAAGCTTAAAATTGGACAATCGCATGGTATATTTTATGATTTTTTAGGTGAGGTGTTTTGGCATGAATGTGAAAGAGATTGTTGGCGCTGTTGAGGATTCTGTTTCGAGGCATGATGAGTGGAGAGGGCGGGAGTGCATAAACCTTATTGCTTCTGAGAATGTTATGAGCCCGCTTGCGTGGAAACTTTATAATACTGATTTTGAGCACAGGTATGCTGAAGGGATGCCGGGAAAGAGGTATTACCAGGGGCTCTCTTATGTTGATGAGGTTGAGAGCGCATGCATTGAGATGGGTAAGAAGCTTTTTGGTGCTGAGTTTCTTGATGTGAGGCCAATTTCCGGGTGTTTGTCTATTTTGATTTTGCTTTCGTCTTTTGCGAAGCCTGGTGAGAGGTATGTTGCGCCGAGTGTTCCTGCAGGTGCGCACATCAGCCAGGCTGAGTTCGGGGCTGCCGGGGTGAGGGGGCTTGAGGTACGGCACATGCCGCTGAATGAAGAGGAGATGAATCTTGATATTGATAAGAGCAGGAAGATTATACTTGAGCATAAGCCTAAGCTTGTTAATGCAGGCGGGACTATCTTTCTTTTCCCGCATCCTTTGCGCGAACTTCGGGAGGCTGCTGATGAGGTTGGGGCGGTCTTGACTTATGACGGCTCTCATGTGCTTGGGCTTATTGCAGGAAAGCAGTTCCAGGATCCTTTGCGCGAAGGGGTGGATGTTGTCGGCGCATCAGCGCACAAGACGTTCCCGGGGCCGCAGGGGGGGATGATTTTCGGGAATAATGATGAGCATTACAGGAAGATTAAGCCGAAGATTTTCCCGGGGCTTGTGTCCAACCATCATCTGCACAGGCTTCCTGCGCTTGCGGTTACCATGGCTGAGATGATTGAGTTTGGCGAGGATTATGCTAAACAGGTTGTGAAGAATGCGCAGGCGCTTGCAGAAGCGCTCTTTGAATACGGGATTGATGTGCTTGCTGAAAACAAGGGATTTACGAAGTCGCACCAGGTGATTGCCGATGTGAGGAAGTGCGGGGGAGGGGCATGGTGCGCTGAAAGTCTTGAAAATGCAAACATAATCCTCAACAAAAACCTTCTTCCGTGGGATGATGTGAAAAATTCTTCCAATCCTTCCGGCATCAGGATTGGGACTGCTGAGATGACTCATTTTGGGATGAAAGAATCTGAGATGAAGCATATTGCTGAGCTTATCAAGCGCGTGTGGGTTGATAAAGAGGAGCCGGGGCGCGTGAAGGAGGATGTTTTGGAGTTCCGGTCTGAGTTTCTGGATGTTAAGTATTGTTTTTGATGATATGAAATAATTTTCAGCAGAAACTATGGTTTTTACCGGGATTACGAAGGCTAAAATTAATACCGGGATTCCCGGTAAAATGGAAAGATATATTTTTATTTGTCTGTCTTTAATTAGTGTTTATGATGCCTAGTGAAAGTATGAGTGTTAATGTTCCGAAACACAATGGGAATATTAATCTTGATAAGGGCTTTTTTGTGATTGATGTGGACCATGATAAGAAAGATATCCAGGTCCAGTATTTTGAAGCCATTAGGATAAAGGATGGGGGGAAAGTGAAGAGCGGCAAGCTTCGGATGGTTTTCCGTGGCAAGAGAGGGATTGATCTGTACAGGGGGATACTTCTTCATGATTTTGTGGCGCAGCTTGACCATGCTGCATATCTTGGGCTTGAGCTTGCGCGCGCTGAGCATTGCCTGAAAAAGGGGCTTAAGTTTGTGCAGGATGAAGATTGAGTGTTTTTGGAAAATATACTATTAGCGGGATTCATGGCTTCGCTCACTAAGTTGATTGAGGAACCAATTTTCTGAAAAGATCCTCAAAATAATGAGAGAGTTTAGATCTTTCAGACGTTTCTGGAATTTCTATAGCTTTTAAATCTTTCAGAATATCTCTTAGAGCGCAGGCATCGTTGTCTGTAAAACCAAATCCACAATCAGGAACCGCAGAAAGATAAAAATAATTATCCTTTTCTTTATAAAAACGATCTTTCCACATGTTTATAGACCAATCATCCTCGGAAGTTTTAATAGAATAGTATTCTTCATCTTTGAAAAGGTCTTTTCCCTGTTCGCATATCGCATTAAAAGCATCTATAAAAACGTCGAAATCTTCTAAAGTAGGAATAACAATAGCATCTATCATCTGTCCCTCTATTGAATTGTAACATGATCCTATTTTCCCTGAACCATCTGGATTTTTTTCTGCTCTTACAAACTTCGCATATGTTTGTGGTTCAAAGTATTCTCTAACAATCCCATCGTAAGCTATTCTTTTATCATCCATTTCTTTGAATTCAATCATAGTTACTATATGTTAGTAAACTATTTAAAGATAATCTATGATTGCCGAAAGAGCAGAAACATGGAGTAATTTTTAGAGTGTTATTGGATATTTTTGTTATTCTTATATATGGGATAAAAAATGTTATGGTTGGTGTGACAGGTCATACACAATTATAAAAATTGCAAAGCATAATTAATCTTATGGATTTTGATGCGCTCTTTAGAAA
>CBDUVR010000211.1:0-2825 GCA_965370705.1 uncultured archaeon
CCACTTTAACTTTTTCACTTTTGAATCCGCCCAAGTCCCAAAACTCATATTCATTCACCTCCTTTTAATTATTTTTATTGGCTGACTCTTCTAAATATAAGGAAATGATACTACGGTGTCTTTCACATCAATTCCAGAAATTCATCATCAGTCAAACCGGCATCTTTAATTATGCGCTTTAAAGTCCCCTTCTTAAGTTCTTTATGCAAAGGAACAGTAATCTTAATTGTTTCCTCTCTATTCGATTTTTCAAGTCTTACATGCGATCCTTTTTATCTTATAGCTACAAAACCTGCTCTCTTTAACCGTTTAATAACTTCAATACCGGAAATTACAGGTAAATTCGCACTCATACAGAAACAACCAGTTTCTCACCAGAATATTCTACTAATTCATTTGTATCTGCTTCCAGATACAATTCAATAGCTTCCTTTATATTTTTCAGGGCTTCCTCTTTGGTTTCTCCTTCAGAAATACATCCCTTCAAAGAAGGCACATATGCTGTAAATCCACCCTCTTCCTGCGCCTCAAGGACAATAGTCAGTTTCATAATAACTAGACCTTTTGCGTAATTAAGGAAAAAATGGGCTAAGCGTGTCGAAAACAGGCAAAAGCATCATATTCGCAATGCAATGCCGTGTTTTCGGCTAATTACGCAATAAGTCTACTATAATAATCAGATTAATTTATAAACATACTGCTTTCTCGAACAACTTTACTCATCAACCGCAGTAACCTTCCTTTTGATTGAGTAGGGCTCAAACTCAACTCCGCCTCCCTCATAAAACTTCGAAAAAAACTCAACATACTGCAAACGGAGAGAATGAATCCCTGCGCCAAGCGTCCCCACCAAAAGATTAAACACATGCCCGAAAACAAAAATAAACACCCCCACAACAATCCCCACATACGGGATATCCAGCGAAAACACTGTAAACATATTAACAATATTCGCAATCCCCTCAGTAGCAAGGCACAGCGCAAGCAGCCTGATAAAAGAAAGGTCATCACCCACAAACCCGGTGACATCAAAAAACCCGAAAAGCGTCTGCACACCACCGCTTTTTGCAAGCATAAAAAGAGCAAGTACAAGAACCGCCCCCATGACCATAGCAAAGTAAGGCACGCCTGAAAACCAGCCGAGTTTCCACCAGAAAAGCAGCCCGAACAACCCGACCTGGAACACCATCATCCCGATGTGGCCGACTATCTGGTTCTCAAGACCAGAGACAACCTTCCTCTTTTTGTGCTTCACACTCTTCATCTTATTGATGCAGTCAGCAATCCCGAGCAGATATCCTATGTTGACATAAACAATACCAACCACAAGCGAAAAAACAAGCACAGCAATAATCGGGTTCTCCACACTGGCTCCAAACACAGTAATGTGCGCATCACCAAGCGGGTCAATAAGATAAAAGAGATCCGGGAAAACCCTGCGAAGAGCATCACCAAAATACCCGCCGCTCACAACACCAAAAAACATAGAAGACACACCAAGCATCACAAGCATAATCCCTGCATTACTCGCACTCACATGCACCTTCTTGTATGCAGTATAAAACAAAAACCCCAGGAGCGCAAGAAGCAGCCCATACCCGACATCATTAAGCATAATCCCGAAAAAAAACAGCATTGCAGGCGCAATAAAGACCGTCGGGTCAAAATCATTATACTTAGGCACAGAATACATATTCACAAGCCCCTCAAACCCCTTCAGAAAGCGCGGATTATCAAGAAGCACAGGCACCTTATGTGGCAGATCCTCGCTGAGAGGCTCAACAGAATATATAATCACCCTCCCCCCGGTAACATCCTTCAACTCCCGGATAACCTCCTTCTCTTTACTGGCGCTCACAAAAAACTCAAGCACAAAAGAACTCTCAGTGCCTGCGCACTTGGAAAGAAGCGAATACCTGTCAAGAATAATACAAACTTCCTCTTTCAGCGCAATAACATCCTGCAAATACTTCTTCTTCATTGCACGGATTTCCTCAAGATAAGACTTCTTTTCATCCTGAAGCTTTTCAATTACTCTCTCAATCCTCGCAATCTCCTCCTTTGGCTTCCCAGAAACAGCAGGCATCTCAACTCTCTCAATATCAGCCCCGCTCAGACATCCGGACACAGCACCCTCAAGCTCCTTCGGGTATGTCAGAAGCACAAGCGACTCATTATTGAAATCAGACTTCTCAATAACAATACTCTTGACAGACTCAAGTTTTGGCTTAATATCATCAAACCTGCCGCTGCCGATTTTAAACAGAATATTGCAAAAATAAGAAGAACCGCCAAGCTCATCAAGTCTTGAGTCAATGCCTGAAATCATCTCAAGAACATTTTTTCTTTCAGTAAGTTCTTTTTCAGACTCCCTGCACTTTGCCAACTCATCCCTGATTTCAGGCACTCTTTGGCCAATATCATCAAGCAGCCCTTTGATCCTCTCAGCAATTTCATCAGGAGAAGAATCCTTAACCTTAATTTTAATACTGGCTTTAGGAAAAAAAGAACCCTTCACTTTCGCTCCATTAACCATGGAAAAAACATTGTTTATCTCATCAAGTTGTCTGGAATATTCCGCGAACAGGGGCTCATTCTCAAAACCGACTTTTTGCGTTACAAGATGCTTCCACTCAGCATCAGTAATTCTCCCGGATACATCATTTACATGCACTGCACCGAGTTTATGCAGCCTAAGGCAGACATCATTCCTGCACTTAAGAGGCGCTATAACCTTCACTTTCTTCATTTTCACTGGCTTAAGCATCGCTCTCACCGCAAATCTCATTTAATATGTAACCTGCAGCCTTCTTTTTCTTGGGCGC
>CBDUVR010000212.1:0-2766 GCA_965370705.1 uncultured archaeon
GGTGAATCAAGGTGATTCAGACCCAATTCAGGGGTTACTTACGCAACAACACCCATAATGCGCACAAGCATCAAACACATCAAAGACAGTAAAACTATAGTAAAACACAACAAAACCAGAAAAACACAGCAAAACACATAACACATATCAAATAATGATATATCTCCTCAACAAAAAAAAGAAAAAAGAGGGAACAAGAAAACAGTCCCTCAAAATCTTTGCATTTCACTGATTATTTCAGGTATAGCTATATACTCTCTATATTCTCTACGGCCCATAGGGATACATAACATTGCTAATGTCTCATTGTTATGTACCCAAATAATCCCCCTTGTCGACCTGAAACTGATGAGATGAGTTAGTTCTATCCCATCAATTTCTTCTGTGAAAAACCCATAGCACTCCTTTTTGCGGTAGTATATCTCTGAAGCATTCACCCCAAGCACAAGAATTACTCTTATTTTGCTTCCATCTAGAGATATTTGTCTTTCTCTCTCTGTGGCTACATAGTCTGGTTTGACATAACTTCTGCTCACCATATAATCCCCGCCGTATGGAACACTTCCAAATTCAAGACTCGTATTTACTAGACAGAAATTTCCCGGCAGTTTTGTCGGGAAGGGGTAGGCTGCCGTCGTCATCACCAACCCTACTAGGACCACTGCAATAGCGGTCCATACAATAACCTTTCCTTTTTTATCTATCATTTTCCTTTACTCCTTAAATTCCCCTTAGACAACAATACTCCACCCTCTCGGGATTCATTCGTAGGCACTGTTAAGAACTAATTCACTCTAAAATTGCTCTCACACTCTTTAGTCTGCCCTGCAAATCTTTTCCACGTTCTGTAAGGCCGTAGATCGTCCCTACTGTAGGGTCCTCGATTTTTTCTACAAAGCCACGCTTCTGGAGTTTGGCAAAATATTTCTCGAAACTCCACCAATCTAAATAAGCCTTTTTCATAATGCGTGTCTTCTTCGCCCTTCTTCCTTCATCAGATATTACGCGCAGTATGTCCAAAATAAGTTCCCATCTGCTCCTTTGCATTGTTCTTCTACCACTCATCTTTCCCTTTTCACCTCCTAAACTATTAGAGGGACCAAAAAACACTCCCCTAAAACTTTTTTATTTTTTTGCTACCTTACCCATCATTGAGATGTAAAAGTAGCGTTAAGGCACTGGTTCTCACAAAATCACAAAATACCCATTTATAGTAATGACGCCAAGGATAATCGCCCAAATGACGATTATCGTCAATACCACTACAATTGATTTTTGAAGACTACGTACGTAGTCCTCTTCCTTCTGTCCCCCTTTCATGAAAAAGGGCACGATTCCGCCTGCTACTGCACCTATCAGGCAAGCTATGCAGAAGTATTCTAAAATCTTCCAGAACAATTTAATTAACTCTGGAGATACTTCGAATACCATCATACACCTCCTAAAGCCCTATACCCTCTTACCTCTATACAGATGGGCTGGTCTGCACAGAGAATCACCCACTTTTGATACAGATGATAATAATTCAGTAAGTAAAACACTAAATCAAAAGAAGCCCAAAAACCGCTCCTTTTTAAAAAAGACCACCAAAGACGCCTTCTTCAGTAGTCCAAAACAAAAGTAAAACTATCAAAATCAACAAATCAGTCTTACCTTAGACCGTTGCTGATTATTCAAATATTCAATATCATAAATTTCCAATATTTATGATATTTAAAACAAAAACAGAATTCTACTGTCTCTGCTTTTTACTTTTAATTTACTTAACCATTGTATATTCAATAAACATAACAATGACCATCAACAGACAGCCACAACAGTGTTACTACCAAGAAATAACTTTATAAATCTTCCGAAACAGAAAAAAACCGCCGCCGCTCCCGCATAACAGCAAAATATCCTGCAAACAGGCAAAGAACCCCAACTTCCCCGTGTACAGGGAATCTTCACTTATCAGGCGCACCTAAAACCTCTCCCGGACAACAACTTCCCCAATCTGGACAGCATTCAGCGCAGCCCCCTTAAGAAGCTGGTCCCCGCACACAAAAAACTCAAGACCGCGCTCCCCAAATACCAGATTCTGCCTGATCCTCCCGACTTCCACATCATACTTTTCCGTAGCAGTAAGAGGCATAGGATAAACATTATTCAAAATATCATCCCTGACAACGATCCCCGGGGTCCCCTCAAACAGTTTCCGCGCATCACTGGCACTAACAGGTTTCTCAGTTTCAACGACAATACTCTCTGAATGCGCCCTCATGGTCGGGATTCTCACGCAGGTGCATGATATAGGAATACTCTCATCCCCGAAAATCTTATGCGTCTCGCACACGACCTTCATCTCCTCCCGGCTATACTTATTATCCAAAAAACAATCAATATGTGGTATAACATTAAATGCAATAGGATGCGAAAAAACCTTATTGCGCGCCTTCTTCCCCTCAAGCACCCTTCCGGTCTCCTCGCGAAGCTCTCCCATCCCCCCGTTCCCGGCGCCGCTTGTAGCCTGGTAAGTGGAAATGATGACCTTCCTGAGCCCGTACTTCTTATATATCTGGTAAAGCGGTATAGCAGCAATAGCAGTAGTGCAGTTGGGATTGGCAATCAGCATAGAATCACCAATTGCAGAAGCATTGATCTCAGGAACCACTAAAGGAACATCATCATCATACCGGAACGTAGACGAATTATCAATAACAACACATCCTGCCTTCGCAGCTTTTGCCGCATTCTCCTTTGGCCACCCGCCTCCAATCGCAAAAA
>CBDUVR010000213.1:0-2757 GCA_965370705.1 uncultured archaeon
GCAATCGCTGTCATGCTGTGGTTGACTGCATCAAAGGGTGTCATGCCGGCAGCAGTTAATAATGCCACTCCTGCAAATGTGTAGAGGACATATATCCACCAGATCATTTTTATTGTGCTCAGGATGTTTGGCTTTATTTTTTCTGTGCGCGCTTCTGCATAATAAAGACTTGCGCCGGTTTTGAAGAGACCTGCAAGTGCAAGGACAATTATCCCGACTCCTCCGAACCACTGCTGGATGCTCCTGTAGAAAAGCATTGTCTTTGGAAGATCTTCGGGGGTCAGGAGACTGAATCCTGAGGTGGTCCATGCAGCCATTGTCTCGAATGTTGATGGAAGGAGGGATATTTTTGTGATGCCGATGTATGGAATCGTGGCTAACAATGTGATAAAAAGCCATATAAGGGATACAGTTAATAGACCTTCCTTCAGGGCCGTCCTTTCATCTGTTGCAAAAATGTTTTCGAAAATCGCGCCGATTGCGAACATAGGCAATGCAGTGAGAAGGAAGTATATTATTGTGAAATGTTCATTGTAAATGAGGGCGGGAATTATGGGTAAAAGGAAGACGGGGCTTATGTATTTGAGTACTGTGCCGATGTCGCGGAATATCACTTTGAAATTCATGTGTTTTATTGTTGTAATGGTTTTTATATATTTGAAGGATTTCTATCGGCAGGGAATAATGCAGTGAAGATTCTTTTGATGAGTCTGATTTTGTGATAATTGCGGTTCTTTTGGCATGGTGCCGATTCACAGAGTTTATATACTCACAGGAGAATCTATCTATACCTTCCATGATAGAAGTTAGAAGTGAAGCATCGTGCAGATGAGAAATATGTGATTAAGCGCTTCTTTAGCGCACAATCAAAGTTCAGGGTACTAAACCCTAAACTCATCTGCACCATGCGACCTCCGTGATGTTTTGACATTGCCTGTTTCTCTGGTGCAGGTGTATGATGCAGGAAAAAGTTGGCTTCAAGGCTCTTTAGGCCTGTAGCAATTCTTTTTTACAATATCAAAATCTTCTCCGGTAATATCTGTAATCTGACCGCTTTGAACAACTGATTCTAACACACCCGGGAGTTGCACAATCTCTGCTTTGTCCATATCAGACTTCCTTTTTGGATGTACGAAACCACTAGTGTCATAGTATGCCTCAACAACTTTTCCTGACATTCCCACGGGATCTATTATTGCACAGAAATATGCTTCAGCAGGTACACCATCATGAGTATTCTCCCAAGAATAAACAGTAACATAAACAGTATGTGAATCGGGTCTCTTGAGGGGACATATTCCACACATTTTCGTTGCCTTATATACATTTTCCATAAAATCACTGGAGTATTTACGAGAGGTTGGTAACACATTAGTGAGTATAAATAAATTTAAAAACCTTTCAGGTATTGCTAATCTCAATATTTGTTTTATCCTGCGTATTTCATAAAAGGGTGTCATATATAAAATTCAACAGCAGATATACTTTTTATGAGTATCTGGTCGCACATTATGGAATCCATAGACAATGTTTATGTTGATTATATCAGGATAAGGGATTTAGATCATCCAGATGGAACTATCCGATTTGAAACCAACGTTGGCGTTTCTGCAAATGGCACAGCTTACGGAGGGCAAAGCTATATGAAGCATCCCGGAAAATGCCTAATTCATGGCCTGAAAAGAATCTTCTTGAGGAACTTCAGTATGATCTGCGAGATAAGCTAGAGACGCTGGCTGATTCAGAATATATTAAAGATGTTCTCTTATCCACTGCAATAGTCAGTGCGATTCATTCCAGGAATCTGTCTCTGTGGCGGTACAGGTCAGAGGGAGATATTACGCAACTTGTTAAAGAAGATGACTGCATGTTGTTTATCGACAACTACGGCATTAAAGGCCTTGAGCGCAGTCTCGATGGCTTTATACAAAAAATGATGGCAGGAAGCCCGGAAGAAGTGTACATTCTGCAGAACAGTAAAATGTACGAAGTTTCTTCACAAACAGGGGAAATGAGTGTATGTGATGAGAAACTGTCTGATATTGGACCGGATGCGGTTCTTATAAACAACTGCTTTTATTCTTCGGTAAAACAGCTGGAGAGGGATGTGACAGAAATATTCAGTTCAATTGATCCTGAAAAAACACGCGATATTGCCCTGTTTGGAGCCCTTATTGTGATTGACCCGGCTATAATCTTCAATGAGTATGATATAACTGCCTACGGGACAAGCCAATATTCTGAACTTGACTGCGCAAATCCCGGGAAAAGAAAAATTATATGCACTCCTGCGACATAGAAAAGCAGTGCGCGGATTCACAATTTCTGGCCGGTGATTCTCTCGTGCATGCGCACGTAAAGGTCTGTGACCTGTGCTATGACGTCGTTTGGGAGCACAGGTATGTCTGGTTCGGGCAGGTTGTTTTTTCGCGCATCTTCCAGTCTTTCAAAGTATCCTGTTTTGCGGTAGTGCTGGCGCACGAATTCTTTTGAAAGCTCGTTGATTTTTCCTTCCTGCCAGCCTGTCATGTCCCACCAGCGGTCCTCATCAAGGGTGCCGAATGTATCAACAAGCATAATGTTCCTGTTCTCGTCCATTGCAAGCTCTTTTTTGCCGTCTACATGAATGAGATTGTTTGCACCGGCAATTTCTGCTATCACATTATCAATCAGAAGAACAATCTCCTTTACCTTTGAAAGCTCTTCAGGGCTCAGGCCTGAGATTTCGAGGGCTTCCTGTTCTGTCAGTTTCCTGTC
>CBDUVR010000214.1:0-2744 GCA_965370705.1 uncultured archaeon
CCGCCCTGCCTGATAGCGCCGCGAAAAACAGCATACGACCCTGCAAGGCTCCCTGTATGCGACTGGACCGCCCTCGTGCCGGATACAGACTTCCCTGCCTTCAAGATTACGACAGGCTTCCTATCCGTGACACTTTTCAATGTTTCAAGGAATCTGCGCCCGTTTTTCACACCTTCCAGGTACATTGCAATCGCTTTTGTCTTTTTGTCGTTTTTCAGGTAATTCAAAAGGTCAACCTCATCAACATCCGCGCGATTGCCGTAACTGACGAACCGCGATATTCCAATCTCCTCAGTAGCAGCCCAGTCAAGAATAGAAAGTGCAAATGCGCCGCTCTGTGAAACAAACGCGATATTGCCTGCAGAGGGTCGCTTGAGTTTATAATCAGGCAAAAACAAAGTATCAATCCTTCCGAAAGAATCATAGATCCCGATACAGTTCGGCCCGACAACATGCGTATCCGTATCTTTGATGATGCTTTTCAGCTCCTCCTCCCGGCCCACACCAGCGCCCCCACTTTCACGATACCCGGCAGTGATTATCACAACAGCTTCAACCCCCTTCTTCACGCATTCCCTGAGCGCCTCATTAGCTGCCTTTGGCGGCACCACGATAACTACAGAATCAATATCATCCTCCACATCAAGCACGCTTTTGTAGCACTTCATGCCAAGTATGGATTCAGCTTTCGGGTTTATCGGATAAATCCTGCCCAAAAACCCCATATCAGTATAATTTTTCAGAATCACATGCCCGAACTTCTTTGGATTGGAAGACGCGCCAATAACCGCAACAGACTTAGGCGCAAAAAATTTATTAAGTGACATAACAATCATTTAGTGCGCCCGAGCATATATAGTTTTTTACTTTTTCTCAACCTCATCTCTAAGGTTCTCAAGCGCCTCCACTATAACCTGAATCTGCTCATCTACAAGCATATTCCTCTCCCTCAACAGCCTTTTTGCCTCGTCTCTTTGCGCCTCAATCTCAAGCAGCTTCCCCTCAAACTTTTCATCTCCAAGCCTTGTAATAATCGGCCTGATTTTATCAAGGTATTCGTCAATTTCCTTGACGTTATGCCGCTCAAGGGACATGAATATCTGTACGAGTATAAATTCCTGCGCAGCATACCTTTTCAAATACGCAGCAGCGAAAACTGCTGCCATCAATACAAATACACTCAAAGCCATGAACCAGTCAAACCCATCATCCGGCTCAGGCTCTACTGATGGATTACAGTCCAGACTTGTTTCATTACAACCATATTCACAACTTTCTATCGTTGTCCACTTATTATCCCTGCATTCCTGTAATTCATCTCCAATACATCTTCTTCCTCCTTCCCCACAAATTTTCCCTGGTATTTCTATTGGTTCAGGATTGCAGGCCAGAGTTGCCGGCTCGCAGCCATTTTCGCAAGTTTCCATTGCTGTCCAGATATTGTTCCTGCATTCCTCCAGATTGCTGCCAGAGCATCTCTTCTCTCCTGCCTCGCAGATTATTTCTTCTTTCTCACCAACTATAGCAAAATAAGAGAATGAATCTGTATAAACTCTGTAATAAGTGTAATTCTCTGTTTTGTTTATTAATTCTGGTTTCAGTTTTACCCATCGGTTTTCATATTTTCCCATATAGACCTCTACAATCTCATTGTCTTCAACCCAAGAATTATTAACTCTGAATTCTATTATTGCATTCTCTATTATTGAATTGTCAAAGTTCGATTTTGTCATGTTCCCGTAGCAGTAAACAATCCCGGCTGGCTTTGGAATCGTAACGGTGGTTAAGGCTTCTACTTTCAGCGAAGGGCTTGTCACCCACTTGTTTAGATTAACCTCTATTCTTGTTATTGGCTCCTTATTTGTTACTGTTACTTTATTCGATGTCAGGATATAAGTGCCTCCACTTCCTCCACCACTATCAGGCGGGCAATCAGAAGGACAGTTTGCATGTGTTTCACCTGAATCACAATGTCCATCGCCACAATAAGTTGGTGGTGTTGTATCTACCGTTAATGTTCTTGTCTCTGTCTGGTTGGAGTTCCCCGCAGTGTCATTAGCCCAGCCATAGTAGGTGTAGGTTCCGTCTGTCAGGTTTGTTTTGTTTATGTAAAACCAGTAATTTGGTGAAGCACCGTTTAGCTGCGAGGAGTTGTATGTTGAATTTGTTCCATTCCAGTTGAATTTGAAGGTGTCCAAGCTGAATTCTGTAATTGCTATGTTTGCTTCAGTCCAGTTTCTTGATATTGCTGTTCCATTGTCTTCAGTCGGCGAGGTGAAGTTAAGGACTGGTGAGGTTGTGTCAACAGTAAACTGGTAAACATCCGAAACATTCCATAACGCGCCAGAATCAGTACAATTCACTTTCCAGTAATATGTTGTTTCATTCAGATTAGTCCAGTTAAATGTGTAGGAAGAACCGCTCTGGCAGTTTGTGGTTGTGTTTATCAATGTTGTTGGATTTGTCGTGTTGTCTCCATAGATGTAAGCAGTCATAGTATCTCCGTTGGGATCCGTACATGTCCAGTTCAGGAGCGTATAATTCTTGCTCAGGTATGTGGTATTTGAGGGTGAGTTCAGATGGGGCTTATTTGGGGCTCGATTAACAATAGTGACATTGACCATCTCTGTCTGGTTGCCTTGGATATATGACGCATATGTGGTTGCATTGAATATTGTAAAGAAGAGCCAAGTTGTTTCCGCATCTCCGGTTGCGTTAACCTGCCATGTTACGTTGCATGAATT
>CBDUVR010000215.1:0-2705 GCA_965370705.1 uncultured archaeon
CCAAGCTTGTTTGCTGGAATTTTTTCCTCTGCCGCGATATGGCGCGCAAGAGACCTTCGGTTAACCAAGCCTTTGTTTCTTGCCTTGCGCACATCAGGGTTTTTGCTGAAAAAGCGCTCAATTGACATTTCTATTTGTGACATAATTCGTATCTTTTGGTCAAATTTTATATAATTATGTTGTTTGTGACACTAGTTTTAAGTATGGCTTCGAACATAGTTATGTTGTTGTTTCAGGGCGATCTTATGGTAGTATTAAATTATGAAAAATATGTTGGAAATGAAGAAATTGCTGGATATATGAAAAACGCATACACTTATCTTATGGCTGGAAAAGGAGAGGAAGCAAAGTCCGAAATTGACGAAGCTGCTGAACTCAGCAAAAAAGCCGGTACAACTCTACCTCGCTGCACACTTATGAAAATGGTATATGATGATGTGCTCGTAGATTTGTCTGGCAGGATGCATAACGCAGCAGAATCTGCAATATCTACCGGACTTCAAGCAATAGGCGAAGAGGATGCTTCCAAGTACACAGACATTATGCTTGATGCGGCATTGATACACGCCTATGCCTCTATGCTCAACGAATTGTGCGGACCTCGGGAAATCGCATGGTGATCTTATTAGTTTTTTGAATTCATGCGAGATGTGATTAAAGGAGGGCAAGAAAATGAAAATAAGGGATTGTTTTTGGCAAGGTTAAAATCGGCGTTCTCGGTGGAATCGGGCCTGAGGCAACAGGAGAATTCTATAGCAAATTAATTATGCGCCTTCAGGAAACAGGATGCATTAAAAACAACAAGGACTTTCCGCAAATAATTGTGAATAGCATTCCTGCTCCGGAACTGATTCATGAAACTGTTTCAAGTGAAGATTTGGCGCCTTATGTTTCTGGCCTAAGAGAACTAGACCGCTTTGGTGTGGACTTCATAGTAATGGTATGCAATACCATTCATTTGTTTTATGAGCGCTTGCAAAAAGAGATCAGTGCGCCAATCATCGACTTACGGAAAGAGGTTAAAAAAACATTACATAACCGAAGAATAAAATCTGTTTTTGTTTTGGGCACGCCTTATACCGTTAATGGGGGATTATATCGATTCGATGGCATCAATTCCTTTGAACCAAGCGATGATGAACTGAAGCAGTTGGCGCGCGCTGTTTTTAAGTTCAATAAGGGTGTTGATAAGCAAGACTGCATCAGGCAAGTGAGGGGGCTTTGCCAAAAATACATGATGCGCGGGGCAGAAACCGTAATTATGGGCTGTACCGAATTTGCAGTTATGCTCGGAAAAGAAAACATTTCAAAGATAAACAGCATCGATATTTTGGTTGATGCAACAGAAAAACGATTTATATTGGAAAGGCAAAAATAATCCATAAATCCTTTTAAAGAACCAAATACAGGAAGATATGTATGGCAAACTCAAAAGTCACGCCCTGGGAAGTCGAAGGAAAGATAGACTACGACCGGCTCATAAAGGAATTCGGAACAAAACCACTCACAGAGAAAATCGTGAAAAAAATTGAAGAACTCGCAGGCGAAACGCACATATTTCTCAGGCGCAACTTCGCATTTTCCCACAGGGACATGGATTTGATTCTGAAAGACTTTGAATCAGGCAAAGGCTTTTTTCTTTATACAGGCAGGGGACCAAGCGGAGCAATGCATATCGGACATCTTGTGCCGCTTCTTTTCACAAAATGGTTTCAGGAAAAATTCAACGTCAATCTTTACATTGAAATAACTGATGACGAGAAATTCCTGCAAAAGCCGCAGTTGTCGTATGATGATGTGCAAAAGCAAGCAGTTGCAGACATACTTGACATCGCAGCAGTCGGCTTTGACCTTGACAGGACATTCATTTTCAAGGACACAGAATACATAAGGCACATGTACCCAATGGCAATAAAGGTCGGGAAAAAAGTGACATTTTCGACAGTCAAAGCAGTTTTCGGCTTTAACAACCAGACAAATATTGGGCTCAACTTCTACCCAACCCTTCAGGTTGTGCCGACGTTCTTTGAAAAGAAGCGATGTTTGATTCCGGCAGCAATAGACCAGGACAACTACTGGCGAATACAGCGCGATGTTGCAGAGAGCCTTGGATACTACAAGACTGCGGCAATACATAACAAATTCCTCCCGCCCCTAACAGGAATGGAAGGCAAGATGAGCGCAAGCATGAAAGAAACTGCAATATATCTTACTGATGATGAAAAGACCGTAAAAAAGAAAATCAATAAATACGCTTTTTCGGGAGGCCAGCCAACTATTGAGGAACACAGGCAAAAGGGCGGAAACCCTGATGTAGATGTTGCTTTCCAGTGGCTCTCAATACTCTTTGAAGAAGATGACAAAAAACTTGCACAAATATGTGATGATTACAAGAGTGGAAAGCTTCTGACAGGAGAGCTAAAAGCAATACTGATTGAAAAGCTGAACAAATTTTTAGTTGCGCATAGAAAGAGAAAAGAGGGCGCAAGCAAGGCAGTTGATAAGATGATGTATTCCGGAAAGCTTGCAAAGAAGATGTGGACTGATGGGTTTTAATCCTTGTTTTAATGGATCTTGCTTTTCAACTTCTGAAATCTCCAACAGCAAAGGGCAATCAAGTAGTTTCAATCCTTGTTTTAATGGATCTTGCTTTTCAACGTCGCTATCTGAAACGGCAGTCGTATCAAAGTCAGTTTCAATCCTTG
>CBDUVR010000216.1:0-2664 GCA_965370705.1 uncultured archaeon
GATAACATTGAGATTATTTCATATAAATGCAACAATGTGACAATTTCATATTCTGCAGGCGGCGGGAATGCAACATATGTGAACAGGTCAAGCCCAGGTACAACCCGCCTTATCCTGCAGGCATTTGATGCAATAAACGTGACAAATCCGTATCTTCCTGCAGGACGAAATGGCACACTTTGGGCAACATATAATGATTCCTACTACAACAGCGGCTATTTCAACCAGACAAACACAAGCGGGCACCTGAATTATGATTTCAAGCCGTCATGCTCGCCAAAGTATTCTGTAGGCCCCCAGAACTGGACTGGCGGGATAATAGAGACAGACACCTGCTATTATGCTGCAAATTACACTCTGCCCTTGACAGTGTATGTCGTAGGCGACATGAATGACACCCTTGTTTCTCCAGCAGGTGAGGATTTCTTTGAGGGGCAGAATGTTTCTATAAGAATAAATATAACCGAAGAGTGCAGCGTTCTGGATACCATAAACGATACTTTGGTATATTTCAACATAAGCCATGATGCGTATTCAGACACATGTACAGTCATCAATGAGACAACAGGATACTACAACTGCACATGGAATGTTACCGGGGCGCCGGGCGGATGGTACGATATAACAGCAGGCTTAAGCAGGACATATTTCAATTCCAAATCAACTGTATATGCTAATGCATTTTTCCACCAGATAAATCCTGTTCTTTCAGCTGCTTCTGCGGACAAGTCTGCGGTTCCGTGGGGAGATAATGTTGCAAAGTCACAGATAACATTTACAGTGAATGTTACTGACGATGATGACACCGTGAATGTGACATTATGGGAATCCCAGGGTTCCTCTACAGGCCCATGGACTCTTGTAGACGGGAAAATATGCACGGATTGTATCAACACAGAAAAGACATTTACAAGGCTGTATGATGAATGCGTTGATGTTGACACATGGTATTGGAAGTTTAATGGAACGGATACAGATGATCTCGGGCATGAAGAGCCTGTCTACAACTTTGATGTCCTAAGGCGCGGCATTTACTTTGTCCACTATGATGGGAATGAAACAGATGTTTACCGCGATGGCTTGAATACAACACTTCGGGTACAGACATACGACAACTACACAGACCTGCCTATGAGCAATAGTTATCAGGGGTATTTCTGGGTGACAACCAATGGCAGTGCAACAGAAATATGGGGCAGCGGACTTGGCGACCTGACAGACTTTTCAGGCTATATAACACATGATTTCGACCCCGGCTGTTCATCCCCTCTTTATCTTACCGGGAGGCAGGACTGGAAAGCAGGGCTGACATTTGCAAGCTGCTATTATGACACCAACTCAACACTTTATGAGCTAGACATAAACGGAACTCTTACAAACACGGTTGATTATCCGACAGGCCTGAAACACCTTGAAGTGGATACTAATCTCACAATGTATGGAACTGTAAGTGATGACTGCACACCAACAACAGGTACGTACGTGTCCGGCGCATCTGATGTCAGGTTCCGCATAACCGGGCCGAACATAAAATTATGCGATTCATTCTATGACTTTGGAAACGGCACATACAACTGCACATGGGAGAAGATAGGGTCGTCACTTGGTGCGCACAACATAACCATGAATTCCACAAAGGCATACTACAACTTTTCAAGTGTTTTTGAGGAGAATGCGTTTATAATCGGAAGGGCACCGGAGATGCGCGATACTTTTGTTGACATTGAGCAGGAAGGCTGGGGGCACAATTATACATTCAAGGTTGAATTCAGGGATGTCGAGTCCGGAGACACAGACAATATCACTTTCTGGAAAGCATACAGCCAGTCAGGGCCGTGGTATTATGTCGATTCAGAGAACAGGACAGACAACATTGAGTGGACAAATGTCACTTTCAGCAAGATATTTGACTGCTCTGATTTGGTGCAGGGGCCTTATCTTTACTACAAGTTCAACGTTACAGACCTTCTCGGTTTCACAAATGAGTCTGTGATTAAGAATATAACTCTTGAGAAAGATGATGTTGATGTTATATATGTCTCAGGAGAGGGTGCCAACATCAATCGTGAGGGGGCTTATTCAGATTATTTTGTTGCTATTGTGAATGACACTGATTTTGGCGCGCTCGTCGGGGCAGATATAAACGCCACTGTCTGGAAGACCGCTGACGAAGCATCTTATGATGCCGGAAACGAGACAACCACTGATTCAGGCAGTTATGTGAATTACTCATTTGACCCTGGCTGCGATTATATTGCATCAAACCAGCAGTACTGGCTCATCGGGACAACAGACAATGTTTGTTATAAGGATGAGAACATGAGCGCGCCAAAGATATTTTTAGTCACAGGCCAGTTGAAGAACTATCTTTTGCTTCCGGAAGATGGCTCCATATTCAATGTGACGAATCAGATATTGCACAACTTCTCTGTCGGGACTGATTGCGCAGTGGACGGAAACCTATCTGGTGTGAACACCAACCTGACATTAAAACACACCGGGGGAACAATATACGATTGTATTGACAATGACGAGGGCACAGGATATTATAATTGCACATGGAACTCCACAGAAAAACTTGAGGGGAACTACACTGTAAATATTACCTCAACTCTTTCGAATTACCTGTCAAACATAAGTTGGTGGACAGACCGTTTCTGGCTT
>CBDUVR010000217.1:0-2644 GCA_965370705.1 uncultured archaeon
AGGTATTCCCGGGAAGTGATTTATCATCTGGGCGTTTTTTTTGTCTTTTATATCAATGAGTATTCCACCGCAGTCTACGAAATTTTTCAATGCTGCCTTGTCTGCTGCATCTATGTCAAAGGAGTTCTCAGCTTCAATTATTACGGTGTCGTAGCTTGAGAGATTGGACATCAGCATTGTGAACAGGCCTCTTTCGTTTGGCGGGGTTGCATCACTGGAATTGTACATTGTTCTCGCATTGTGAGAAGGTGTGCCCGGTCCTGCCCAGTAGTAGTCCCACTCGTCATAGTAGTTTTCCAGTAGTTGTTTGATTATGTTGTCGTTGTTGTCTCTTGCAAAAACTGCTGCGGTGCCTGTTATTGCACCACTGACCTTTAACGGCCCACCATTCGGGTCCGTTATATTTATAAAGTATTCATATGAGCCAAGACCGAGAACTTCTTTCGAATGGTTATATTCAAGCATCTTAAAGCTTATTATTTTGTCAGTATCCAGTATGTCTGTATTGTTCTCTTTTAAGCCCACCATTATGACATTTGTTGTGTTCCAGTTTTGCGGGACTCCCTGGGTATTCAGGAGTATGTCTGAAACATAAAGTACCTTCTTCTGCATTTGTTCTGTGTCATCGTATCGTGTTAACTTTTCGCATGAAGTGTTCCATAGCATAATACCCAAACCTAATATTACTGAAAATATTATTATGCTCATTATGAAGTCAGGACTTAATACCTGTGATTTTCTTCTCTTACAGATTAGCATATATCAAACCATCCCTGTTCTCTATATAATTATCACCCGGCAGGATTGTTCCTGTTATGTTTGGGGTGATAATTTTAGTTGTGTATGTCTCAGTCGAATTTACTATTACGAGATTGTCAGTTACTATCACATTGTATGTTCCCCCGACAATTGTGTCCGGAAGTGTAAAGTTTTTTGAGTAGCCGTCACCTATGCTTGTTGCGATGTCGATCTCATATCCAATCCATTCTGAAATTTTCATGGATTCCATGTTCCTTTTTTCTTTGATTGCACTGAAGTTACTCTGGAGGATTACCAGGTAGATTGCTGAAAATACAATCAGTGAATATGAGACTAACATAAGTAACTCAATGCCTGATTGACCTTTAGCTTTAACATTAGAATTCCCAATCCTAAGAATCGAATTTATCCTTGTAAGATTCATACATTTTGTTTGGCTTACGTCGTATAAATAGATTTTGTGTCAATATACTGCACTTCTCTCTTACTCTACTTTCTCAGCGCAATTATTCAATTTAGGACTCCAGAAAGCATTCATACGCTCCCGGATGATAAACATATAATATTTTTGCAAGATAAGGTAAGGTAGTTCACAAAATATTACAGGCAGTGAGGTGTCCTTATGATACGTGAAAAATACACAAATGAAATCAAAATCGGCGAAGAAGTGAAAATCGCAGGCTGGGTCCATGACATAAGAGACCTTGGAAAACTTATCTTCGTCACAGTCCGTGACCGCGAAGGCATTGTCCAGGTAACTGCAAAAGGCGGGGTAACTGACGACAAATTAATGAAGAAAATAAAAACCCTATCAAAAGAGTGGATAATCACTGTATCCGGCAAGGCAGAAAAAAACGACAGAGCCCCAAACAGCTTCGAAATCAAGCCAAAAGCCATGGAAATCATCTCAGGATCAGACACCCCCCTCCCGATAGAAGTAACAGGAAGAATAGAAAGCAACCCGGACAAGAGAATAGACTGGCGCTTCCTTGACATGAGGCGGCGCGAATCACTGGCAGTCTTCAGGCTCCAGTCAGAGATTGCAAGAGCCATGAGTGAGTTCATGGAAAAAGAAGGATTCATCAGGATATTCTCATCCCGCCTGACAGGCGCAGCAACCGAGGGCGGCACAGAATACTTCCCCATCCTCTACTTCAACAAGGAAGCATTCCTCGCGCAAAGCCCGCAGCTGTCAAAAGAATCCGTACTTGCATCAGGCATAGACAAAGTTTGGGAAATCGGCATGGTATACCGCGCAGAACCGCATCACACCACAAGGCACTTGTGCGAATACGTATCATTTGACTTTGAGATGGTAACCGACAAACTCTCAGACATTCTTGATGTCGAAGAAAGCCTCCTCCGCTGCATATTTGAGAAACTAAAAGAACGATGCAAAGATATACTGGGTGATTTCAAGGCAGACTTGGCATTTCCAAAAAATATACCCCGCCTGACCCTGGATGAAGCAAATAAGATACTGAAAAAACAGGGCATTGAAACAGAGCCATGCGACCTTACGCCAGAAGGTGAAAGAGGCATCTGCAAATATTGCGAGAAAAAATACAATTCATCATTCGTATTTATCACAGGATACCCGTTTGAAAAAAAGCCATTCTACATAATGAAAGACGGGAAAAAAGGCTCATTTGGCTTTGACCTTCTCTACAAAGGCCTTGAAATCACAAGCGGCGGCATAAGAGAGCACCGCTACAAAGAGCGCGCAGCAAACATAAAAGAAAAAGGCATAAACCCAAAAGACTTCGACCACCTGAGGTTCTTCAAATACGGCATGCCTCCACATGGCGGTCTTGCCATGGGCATCGAGAGAATAACCCAAACCATCCTTGGCCTGGAAAACGTAAGAGAAGCAAGCCTTACCCCC
>CBDUVR010000218.1:0-2637 GCA_965370705.1 uncultured archaeon
CTATACCCTGAAGTCAATAACAACCCTGTAATGATATGGCCCGATGTTCCCGCATTTTCTGGTGTGCAGTATCTTTACTGCCTTTCCTGCTTTTTTGCAGCGTTCGGCAATGTTTTTGCCTATGCTTTGGAGTTCTTCTTCGCCCAGGAAAGTGTATAGATGGATTACTGCCCCTTTTTTTGCTTTTTTGAGGGTCTCTTCGAGGTAGTCTGCTGCGTTTTTTGGTGCGGGCATCATGATCCTGTCGAAGCTTTTGCTGATTTGCGGAAGGATTTTGCCAACGTCGCCTTCGATTATGTTGATTTTGCCTGTGAGTTTGTTTAGTGTTATGTTTTCCCTGAAAAGGGCTACAGCATCTGGATTTATTTCTATTGCAGTTATATTGACGTTTTTTGATTTTGCGACTACGACCGGAAACGGGCCGATGCCTGCAAAGAGGCAAAGAATATTCTCACCATCGCGGACCATGCCGCTTATTCTTCCTCTTTCGGTGGCCATTTTGCCTGAGAAATATGCTTTTGTGGGGTCTATCCTGAACCTGCAGCCGTGCTCGCGGTGGACTGTCTCTGTGGCACTTTTTGGCCTGAATACTTCTGGAACCCAGGAGAAATCCCTGTTCTTGTCTTCATAAATTACTTCGTATTGCGGAAGCCTGTAGGTTCCGCTGACGTCTGCGGTTTTCATGAGCACTACTTTCACATGCTTCTGTACGCTAACGAGTGCTTGCGCAATCTCATGTTTTTTCATGCAGAGGCTTCCTGTCGGCTCAATTATCCCTATGTCGCCGATAACTTCAAAAGAGCGGCCAAGGGATTCAATCTCTTCGGGCGATAATTTGCCCTTGAGTGCATCTTTCAGGTTCATGGCAATTATTGCGAACCATATTATTTTAAAATTACGTAAATCACAAATGTACTATGCTTTACATTATAGGTACCGGCATATATGATGAGCGGGACATGTCTTTGAAGGGTGTTGATGCTTTAAGGAAATGCAGGAAAGTGTATGCGGAATTCTATACATGCCCTGTGAATGTAAATATGGCTGCTCTTGAAAAACATGCCGGGAAGAAGATACAAATACTGAACAGGCAGCAGGTAGAGGAGGAGGATATCATTCCTGAGTCTGCCGGCAGGGAGGATACGGCATTTCTTGTCGGGGGCGATGCGCTTTCTGCGACAACCCATATTGACCTTGTGTTGCGCTGCAGGAAAAAGCGCGTACCTGTCTCTATCATACATGCATCATCGATATTCACGGCTGCTGCTGAATGCGGGCTCCAGCTCTACAAGTTCGGGAGGACTGTGTCTTTGCCGTACCCGAAGGAGAATTATTTTCCGAAGTCACCTTATGAGAATATCTTAAGGAATCTTAAGGAAGGTCTGCATACTTTGCTCTTGCTTGATATAGGCATGACTGCAAATGAAGGGGTGGAAGTGCTTCTTGCACTTGAAAAAAAACTGAAGAAGAATATCATCAGGGAATCCACTAAAATTGTCTGTCTTGCCCATGTTGGGAGTGATTCAGGCTCAAAGATAGTGTATGTGAGAATAAAAGATGTGAAAGATATGGATCTCGGGGATATGCCGCACTGCATCATAATCCCTGCAAAACTCCATTTTACTGAAGAAGAATATCTGAAGACATTGTAGATGATAATATGGATACTGAGAAGAAACTGATAGAGGAAACTGAAAAATGGCAGAGCAAGCTGAGGGCCATTGAGATAAGACCGCTGTCTTTAAAGGGCAGAGAGTATTTAGCTAATATCAATGCGTATATCTCGGATTCCGGCCACTTTTTGTCTGAGAAGGATTATGTGCGGGCTTTTGAGGCGGTTGTCTGGGCGTGGGCGTGGTGCGAGATTGGGAAAGATGTTGGGATTCTTGATTATTAGATAGCGTTCGTTCTCAACGAACGGTTTTGTGGTGAACCGTTCGTTCTGAACGAAAGGAGATGCCTTATATATTTATACTAACTGATTCAATATTATCTTATGGTTAACTGGCACCTGCTGGCAAATGAGAAAACGATACATCATACTACAATGTCGCGGAAGGTTTTTTTGAAGTACTATATTCTCGGGATATTGCTTGCTGTTCTTGCAGTGGCTGCTTTTGTTGTTCCGTTTGTGATGGTGGATGTTCTTCCTGTGTCTCCACATATTGCTGGGGTTGTTTTGCTTGTTCTTTCGGCTGTGCCTATAGGGACAGGTGAGTGGAGGAAGAGGCGTGAGATGATACTGATTACGACTGAGCGGGTTCTTGTGAGGAAGTATGATGAGAAGAGCGGCGGGGTGAATATTGAGGCAATACCGTTTGATAAGCTGACGAATGTCAGGGTGAGGCAGTCGCGTATGCAGCGGGTGATGAATATCGGTGATGTGGTGTTTGTTGTGGTTTCTACTGAGCATGTGCTGAAGGATATTGATTCGCCTTATGCGGTTGAAAGAGCTGTTTATAAGATTATTGAAAAGGAGAAGGAGAGGGGGACGTGAGGGGTTTCTTATGGTTGTTCGGCTAAGGAATCCGCCTTGTGGCATCGCGCTTTTGTCTGTCCCGCAAGGTTCTGCAGCACTGTTTTGTACTGTATTTTCAAGGACTGTGCCATCTTTCCTGATTCATTGAGTTTCTAGTG
>CBDUVR010000219.1:0-2616 GCA_965370705.1 uncultured archaeon
ATGGATGACATAAAAAAATAACAAGTTATAGAGTATAAACGATGTTGCAGTGAGAGCTTTATAAACTGTATTGTGGAAACGCCGGCTAAACATTAATATTCCTGTAACTCTAATAATCAGCATGAACATTCCATACATCAAGAAACTTCTTAAGAAAACAAAAAAACATAATTTCAAGATCAAGAGCTACTCACAGTACAAAATAGAAAACATCCATAACGTCCCGATGGATGAAGTATGGGATAATCTTTGCAATCCCCTGAATCTTACTAAAGTAAAAACGTATCCTGCCCGCTCAAAACATGATGAGTCTTACCGGATTTATTTTGAGATAAACAAGAGAAAAAAGCTCGTTGTCGGGATAACATATAAAAAACTCAAAAACAGGATAAACATCATAACTGCATTTCACACAACCAGAAAAACAGATAAATTAATAAGGAAAGCAAAACTAAGATAACCTGTGATTCAAATGAATGCCCATTTTAAATACGACTATGAAACAAACTACCTCATCATCCACAAAAACAAGCCTGCAAAATCAAGCATTGAACTTGGAGAAATCATTATAGACATAGACAAATACAATCAGGTAACAGCAATTGAGATAACGAACCCTGACAAACTGTGGAGCATCCCGAAAAAGCATTTAAAAAACATTGAAGAAGCTAAAATAAAAACACAATACCGCCAGGGGCTATTCTGGATATTTCTAAAGCTGAAAATAGGCGAAGAAACAAGACCAATAAGCATCCCGCTATCCGTCGGGCGATCAGCATTATCCGCCTGTGCCTGACAACTCCAAAAGAATTTCAGGCAACACCCGTGCCGTCACACACTCTTTTTCTTCCGCATCATCCACAGGCACGCAAAATACAAAAACAAGTACGTGCAGGCATGCAAAAACTCACCGGCAAAAGCCGGTCATCCTCACCCCGTAAGCACCAGCACTGTAAAGCTTCACACGGTTATATATCACAAACAGCGCAGGCACAAAAAGCATCGCCTCCCCCGCCTGCAAAAACGAAAACGGCTTAAGCTCCCGCGGAACAGGCGCCATGCCCGCAAGGGGCGAAGTCAATATCTGCATCAGGGCAAGCAGGCCGACAAACAATATTGACTTGACAATAAGCTCCCTGAAACCTTTCCTCTCAAAAATCTTCTTCAGGCTCATAAAGACAAAACACACGATAAAAACTTTATAAACTGTTCGGTGGATCCTCTTTAGCTCGTTTTGACAAACACACGTTAAAGTTATAAATATATGGACTTATATATATAATATTATTAATGTGATATTATGTCGACACAAGCAATCCATATGCCAAGACTGGACACAGTATTAATGGTAGAAGACACCATAAAGAGACTCGATTATTACCCGACAAAGAACCAACTCTGGAGAGCGCTCCCGAAAATGGTAATGTGGCAGACATTCAGTATAATCATTGACTATCTTGAAAAAAGCAACAAAATAATGATAGACAACAAAGAAGAAATAATCTGGATATTTGCTGACAACCCTAAAATAAAGGAACTCATAAGAGAATCAGTACCTTACAAAAACTTAAAAAAATAATTTGTGGTTAAAATTACAGAAATTCTATTATCTCATGAATTCTCAAAAGAATTCAGTGACCTTGAGAAACGCGCAGAAAAACATGAAAGTGAAGCAGAGCATTTATTCAAAATAACAGAGAAAGGCATTGCCAGGCTAATTGAAGACCATGCGGCCGGGCAAAAGATCCAAAAAAAACTCTGGCCTAAATATTACATACAGAAATATGGGATAGATAACTTATGGAGACTCCGCCTGGACGATTACTGGAGATTGATTTATACATTAATTGGCGGAAAAATACGCATCGAAGCCATAATACTTGAAGTTTTGGACCACAAAGAATACAATAAAAGATTTGGATACAGAGGATAACTATCCTGGCATTAATTCATCTATGATTTAATATCACTTCTCCTCCGCGCAATCCACAGGTACGCAAACCACAAAAACCCGAAAAAGTACGCGCAAAAAAGAACATACCTGGCATTCGTGTGAAACATCATGGAAATCCGGGCTCTATTCGTCTATTTCCAAGCTTTTTCATCTGTAATTTATATGCGATGAAAAATCCCGACAGCCAGATCCCTTGAGATGTTAACCCCCACAAGGAACAGGAGATAAATCCGGACCACATTCAGAAGAAACACACCCGCAATCGCAGGAAAGAACACAACAACCGCTCTTTTAACATCAATCTTCTCAAAATCCACAGCAGCAATAATCACAAACAGCGCACTAAAAAGCATCATAGACTCGATCCCTGAGCACAGGGACCCTATGCGCCCCCCGAAACTCCCTGCAGCAAGGGTCGGCCCCCCTGCACCCGGTGTCAAAGCAGCACTTGGGTAACTCAACCGGAGCAGAAAAAGCACAAGCCCTGCATAAGTCGGGACATATCCATCTTCACCTGGAACTACCAACCCTTCTTTTTGCATCAGGTCATACATATGCCTGCCCTTCAGGCTATAACGACTGCAAATCATGCATGCGCCCACACGTTTCATCATGTGCAGCGCACAGGCACTCTGCAATTGCGCAGCTGTTAGCCATGGCAA
>CBDUVR010000220.1:0-2530 GCA_965370705.1 uncultured archaeon
AGGCCGTCGCTTATGTCGTTCATTGAGGTGATGCAGTTTAGTTTTTTTAGGGTTTGGGATTCTTTTAAGCGGTGGCTGGGTTCCAAGTGGGCTTTTTTTAGTGTCTGTTCTGATTTTTTGCTGATTATGGGGTTGTGTTGGAGGATATAGAGACCTGCACCTGATTTTCCGAGGTCGCCTGTGACCATGAGGATGTCGCCTGGTTTTGCGCCTGAACGTCGGATTTCGGTGCCTGTTTCACCCGTTAGTGTGATGCTTATTGTTAGTGCGCCTTTTTTGGATGAGGTTATGTCTCCGCCGATTATGTTTATGTTGTGTTTATCTGTTTCTTTTGTTATGCCTTTGTAGAGTGAGTCTATGAATTCTACTGTTGTGGTTTTTGGTATTGCGAGTGAGATCAGCATGTGTTTCGGGGTTGCGCCTATTGCTGCTATGTCTGAGATGTTTGATACTGCTGATTTTCTGCCGATTTGTTCTGGTGTGTGGGTGGACAGGGAGAAATGAGTGTTTTCGATGAGCATGTCGGTTGTTATTGCTATGTTTTTGTTTTTTGGCGGCTTTATTATGGCTGCATCGTCGCCGATGCCGACTATTACCTCGCTGCTGGTTTTTATGGTGTTTTGGATGCGCTTTATTAGCGCCTGTTCGCCGCCTATTTCACTTATTTTTGTCATGTGTAGTATATTTTTTTTTATCTTTATAATCTTTTTATTAGGCTTGTTGCATGAATATGGAAAAAAATGGCGTATGCATATTGAGAACAGGCAAAAGTGCTATAGTCTGCGTGTAATGCCTGATTTTCTAGTCTTTACGCGAAATGTCTATTCTGTGGTTGTTTAAGAAGGAGTGTTTTTGAGTTCTTCTAGAGATTTTATTAATTCATAGGATAATTGCGGAACTTGCAGTGGATATTTGCGGATTGCATCCCATAGTTTTGTGTTTGAGCGTCCTGCATCAGCTTCTGTTGTTTCAGGTGCTATGCCCACCCATGTGGGACAATTCTTGTGGTATTCTTGCATTCCGGATGGAAGACTTTCTTCGTGAACATCTATTAGTGCTAGAGTTATTTTTTGGTATGCTTCATAGGCAATATAAAGACTCCTATTTTGGGTGGGTGTGTCCCTCAATTTTTCTGCATAGTGTATTGCTTCATTGATAATACAGTGTGGGTTGGATGGCATGTTTCTACTTGTTGATACGTATCTTTATATCTCTTTTTGGTATTCGTTTAGCAAACTTTCTATTTAAGGTATCTTGATTTTTTTGGGCGGATAGCATAAGATTCGTTACCAGCTGTCTGCTTATTTTTTTATTGCGCAGTATTTCCCGCACATGGTGCATGTTTCGTGGTCTTTGTCTTTCCTGTATTTTTTGAATGCGGTCGGGTCCAGTGCAAGTGATTGCTGCTTTTTCCAGTCGAGGTCTTTTCTTGCTTTTGACATGGCGTTGTCGCGCTCTTGTGCGCCTTTTATGCCTTTTGCTATGTCCCCTGCGTGGGCTGCGATTTTTGCTGCTATCACTCCCTGTTTTACGTCTTCTATTGTCGGGAGGGCGAGGTGCTCAGAGGGGGTTACGTAGCAGAGAAAGTCTGCGCCGTGGGCGGCTGCTATTGCGCCGCCTATTGCTGATGTTATGTGGTCGTAGCCGGGGGCTATGTCTGTTACAATTGGCCCCAGCACGTAGAATGGGGCGTTGCTGCATAGTGATTTCTGGAGTTCCATGTTGGTTTGTATCTGGTTCAGGGGGATGTGACCCGGGCCTTCGATCATTACCTGAACGTCGTTTTCATATGCTTTTTTTGCAAGTTCACCAAGTGTTATTAGTTCCTGTATCTGGCTTTTGTCTGTTGAGTCTGCTATTGAGCCAGGTCTTAAGCCGTCGCCTAAACTTAATGTGATGTCGTGTTTTCTTGCAAGTTCGAGGAGTTCGTCGTAGTATTCATACAGGGGGTTTTCCTTTCTGTGATGGGTCATCCATTTTGCAAGCAATGAGCCTCCGCGGCTTACTATGCCTGTTGTGCGGGGATGGTTTTTCAGGGTTTCAAGTACTCTCCGGGTTACTCCGCAGTGGACTGTTACGAAGTCAGTGCCGTCTTCTGCGTGTGTTTTTATCGCGTCGAATAGGGATTCTTTTGTCATGTGCATGATGTCCTTGCACTGCACTGCTGACTGGTATATTGGTACTGTTCCGAGAGGGATTGATGATTTCTGTATTATCATCTGTCTTAGCTTGTTGGTGTTTTTTCCTGTGCTTAGGTCCATTATTGCGTCTGCGCCGTATTTTATTGAGATTTGCATTTTTTTTAGTTCTTCATCGAAGTTTTCGCGGTCAGGGGAGGTGCCTATGTTTGAGTTGACTTTTGTTGTGAGGCCTTTGCCTATTCCTGTCGGGGTTGTGTTTCTTGATTTGTTTTTCGGGATGATTATTGTGCCGTCTGCTATGCATTTTCTTATGTATTCAGGGTCATGGTTTTCTTTTTTTGCTACGTGTTTCATTTCTTTTGTTATTATGTTGTCTTTTGCTTTTTTCA
>CBDUVR010000221.1:0-2526 GCA_965370705.1 uncultured archaeon
AGTCGTATTCTTTTTTTCTTTTTTCGATTATGTCTTTGGCTCTGTCTACTACTATTTCAGAGACGGGCTCGTTTATTTTTAGCTCAGAGGACAGGAGGTCTATCCCGTATGCGGAGCCTTCGTATATTGTGCCGACGGGCTTTTTGTCCCAGAGAATCGCGTCTGCGGGGCAGGTTATTTTGCATGCACCGCAGCCGTTGCACTGGCTCTGTATGAATATGGGGGTGTTTCCTTTTGTGCAGATGATTGCGTTTGTCTTGCAGGCAGCTGCGCATGCTCCGCATTTGGTGCATTTGTTCATGTCCCATTTTGGTATTCTCTGGAATGCTGTTGCCAGATGTTTTCTTTCGATGTTCAGGAGCAGGTGGTCGTTCGGGCAGTCTGCGTCCATGTCTGCAAGAAGAACTTTGCTTTTTTTGCCCAGTTCAACAGCCAGGGCTGTTGCAACTGTGGATTTGCCTGTGCCTCCTTTGCCGCCGGTGATGCCGATTATTTTCATGATACCACGTAATATGTTTTTTTGTCCACTGTCTTTTGTTTCAGGATACTTTTTTTTAGCAGGTTGTCCAGTGTCTGTTCTGCTTCTGTGTCTTTGAATCTTGTCCCGATTTCGTGCCTTGTGCAGGGCCTTCTTTTTAGCAGTTCGATTATTTCTGTTTCGAGCTGTTTTTTGCTGATGTTTCTTTTGATTTGCCTGTGTTTTTGTTCTTTGAAGCACGTTACTTTGATGCCTGTTTTGGTCTTGATGTGCTCTTTGATATGCTGCAGCCTGTTTTGGTCAATGGGGCGCAGGCTGTCGTCTCCTGACGGCCTTGTGGCTGTCCCGAGGAGTATCTCTATTGGCTTTTGGGTGTTTATTTCTTTGTAGATCTCTATGAGGCTGTCTATTGTCTTGTTGTCTGCGTTTGTCAGTTTTTTGCATGAGAAGAGGAGTGTCTGGATGCATACTTTTGTTTCTAGAAGTTTTATGCTGTTGATGATTTTTTCTAGTCTGATGCCTTTGTGCGGGTTGTTTATCTGCTCGAACAATTGCTGTTCTGGCGCGTCAATTTTTGCGATCACTATGTCGCATTTGTTCAGGTTGTCTCTTACTTTCCTGTTTGTTGTGAGGGAGGCGTTGGTCAGGACAGCCAGCGGGATGTCAGTGATTTTTTTGATTGCTTCTGCTGCGTGCCCCAGGTTCAGGTTCAGGGTCGGTTCACCCTGCCCGGAGAATGTGATGTAGTCAGGTGTGGTTTCTTTGATTCTTTTTTTCAGGGTGTTGAAGTCTTTTTCCGGGATGTCCATGTGTTCGGGTTTTGATCTTGCGTAGTTTTTGCGGCCGAGATGGCAGTATATGCAGTTGTATGAGCAGGTTTTTTCATATCCTCTGGGTGCTTCGACCAGGTCTGCGCCTAGTGAGTTTCCCAATCGCCATGATGGTACTGGCCCGTAGATTTTCATTGTTCTGGCTCCTTTTTTTGGTTACTCGTGGCCGTCTTCTTTTCTTATGCCGTATCCTTTTCCTGCTCCGGGGCTGCATGTGCTGTCTTTTGTTTTGAGTTTGCCTTCTGTGACTTGTGTTATGACTTCATCTATGGTGCCTGTTATTCCGGTGATGAGGTTGATGTTGTATTGCCTGAAGAAGTCTACGGCTCTCGGGCCTGCGCCACCGGCGATTACTGTGTCTACTCCAATTTCTTTGAGGTATTCCGGGAGCGAGCCTCCTGTGTTGTGCCCGGGGTTGTCGATTGTTTTTTTATCTTTTACTTTGTTGTCAATTATTTCTACGATTGTGAACTGGGGGCATCTTCCGAAGTGTTCTGATACGGAGCCGTTGTCTGTTGATATTGATATCTTCATTTTTTCACCTTTTTTCTAGCTGCCTTTTTCCATCCCGAAGTGGCTGGGGGCTGTGTCTATCAGTTTCGGGAGTTTGCCTTCTATAAGCTGCATGACTGCGTCTTTGATGTTTCCTGATGCCTGGTATACTTCGATGCCGAGCTGGCTTATGGCTGTTGATGCGTTCGGACCTAGGTTGCCTGTGATGATTTTGTCCGGCTTCATGTTGCCTGCCTGCTGCGCTGCCATGATTCCTGCGCCGTGGCCCTGCTCTGCGCCTTTGTTTTTTTCTGCTGTGACGTTTTTTATTTCATTGTTTTCTGTTTCGACTGCGAGGAAGTATGCGCATCTTCCAAAGCGCATGTCTATATCACTGTCGATGGTTTCTCCTGTTGAGCTGATTACTATTTTCATGTTTTTGCGCCTCCTTTGTTGTTGTATTGGTAATTATATGTATGTGAAATTTAAATAAGAGCAGACGGGATTTCTATGAGTATCCTGTCTACTCTGTGCTTTTATTCCCGAGTGGGTCTAATACCTAATTCACTCGGGAAGACTAAAAATCGCCGTCTCGGGAATCCACGTAATACCTCACAGATTGGGGTAGTGGATTTCAGGCGATTTTTTTTATTTTTTCAGGTCTTCGAGTTGTTTTTGTATTTGTTTCAGGCTCTCTTCAATTGCAGTTTTCTGCTGTTCAAGCAT
>CBDUVR010000222.1:0-2516 GCA_965370705.1 uncultured archaeon
ACAAAATCAATATGTCCTGTATGCCATAAGATTCTGGATGCATTAATATTCGAAGAAAACAAAAAAATATGGATTGAAAAAGAATGCCCCAAGCACGGCAAGACAAAGGAGTTATACTGGGGCGATTCAGAGATGTATGACCTCGCCAAAAAATACAGGTATGATGGGACAGGTGTTGATAACTCTCATGTAGAGAAGTTTTTGGAGTGTCCGCATTCATGCGATCTATGCCCTGCACATAAATCACATACGGTTCTTGGAATTATTTTTGCCACAAACAGATGCAACTTAAGATGCAGTTACTGTTTCGCAAATGCAGCTGTCCAGGGATTTATATACGAGCCGGATATCCGGCAAATAGAATCCATGCTAAAGACACTTAGAAGCAACAGGCCTGTGCCTGTAAGCGCAGTAATGTTCAGCGGGGGTGAACCGTCATTAAGAAGCGACATGACAGAGATAATATCCCTTGCAAAAAACATGGGTTTTTCCACGATACTGTTCAATACAAATGGGGTCATTCTTGCGCAAAAACCGGAATTAATAAAAAAATACAAAGATGCCGGCGCCACTGCACTTTATTTGAGCTTCGACGGGCTCACCAGCAAAACAAATCCCAAAAATCATCAATACACTGCAAAAGTAATTGAAGAATGCAGAAAAGTCAATCTTCCGGTAGTCCTTGTACCGACAATAATAAACGGCGTTAATGACCATGAAATTGGAGACATTGTAAAATATGCAGCAGAAAACATAGACATCATAAAAGCAGTCAATTTTCAGCCAATATCTTTTATCGGCAGCATGACGCCGGAATCAAGAGTAAAGCAAAGAATCACAATACCAGACGTTATTAAAAAAATCAATGGACAGACAGACGGGCAGATAAAAGAAGAAAGTTTCTTTCCGGTTCCATCAGTACTGCCAATCTCAAAAATACTTGAATCATCTTTCAGGCGTCCCCATGTAGAGTTCAGTGCGCATCCACACTGTGGTATGGGCACTTACGTATTTGTGAAAGACAAAAAAATAATTCCAATTACAGACTTCCTGGATGTTCGCGGCCTTTATGCACTGCTTGACGAATTCTCAAAAAAAGACCTTTACATGGCTCACAAAAAAGTTATCCATGGTTATACCCTGCATCAGAAAATCAAAACTCTGGTAGACCATGAAAAAAAACCATTCAAATTCAGCATTGTAAATACGCTTGTGAACCTCGTGACAAAAGGTGTAATTGACAACGAATTTACGAGAAAATCCCTTTTTATAGGGATGATGCATTTTCAGGATGCGTATAATTATGACATTGAACGTGTGAAGAGATGCGTTATCCACTACGCAACACCGGACAACAGGATAATACCGTTTTGCGCTTTTAATGTCCTTCCCGAACTATACAGGGACAGGATACATAAAAAATACTCTACTGACATGAAAGACATAAACAGGCGATAAAATGCATAAAAAGCTAATAAAGATATACGCGGACTTTGTAAGCTATCATCCTTTTATAGTACTTTTATTAATGCTTGTAGTCTCGTATTTTGCATTCAGTTTAGCATCTGAAATTGAAATGGAAAGTGCGGGCTATGAAGACCTTTTGCCGGAAGACATTGAAGTGATAAGTGCAATGAATTATATAAGAGAAGAATTCGGCGGGGCAGACAGTGTGCTGGTAGTAATTGAATCATCTCCAAAAAACACAAATTCAAATGAAATCCGGGATGTCAGGGATCCAAGACTTCTTGAATACATGAGTCTCTTGCAGGAGCGTGCAATGCTTGTAGACAATGTAGTAAGCGCAAGCAGCGCATCAGACATCCTCAAAAGCCTCAACGACGGTCATCCCCCAAAATCACTAAACACAGCAAAAAACCTCTCCCTGCAAACCACCCGCCTCGAAAGCTATATCAGCAGCGATTACTCAATTGCTCTGGTAAGACTCAGGGTAACAGACATAACAGACACAAAAGAAATTGAAGAGCTTGAAAAAGACCTTAACAATGTAATCAATGAAATATCACGCCCGCCAGGTATTTCAGTAAAACTATCAGGAGAAAAAATCCAGATGTCTGTGCTGACACGTCTCATCCAGCCGGACATGCAAAAAACGTCCAAGATATCATTAATCGCCATACTTGTAATTCTCTTTTTTCTATTTAGATCAATAAAGCACGGCATAATCCCGCTTATGACAATAATTCTTGGTGTGCTGTGGTCAATGGGATTCATGGGATTTATCGGCATGAACCTGAGTTCAATGACTTCAGGCGTAATTGCAATGATAATGGGTATTGGCATTGATTTTGGCATCCAGACAGTGTCGCGCTTCAGGCAGGAAATTGCACACAATGTTCCAAAAAGAGCCATGAGTATAACCATATCAAATGTATTTATGCCCATGGCGACAACCACGCTTGCTGCACTCATCGGATTCAGGGCAATGTCCCTTGGAGAACTTACTATTATGGCAGATCTTGGAACAATCATGAGTTACGGTGTAGCTGCATGTT
>CBDUVR010000223.1:0-2495 GCA_965370705.1 uncultured archaeon
CCAGTTTCCGCTCCCTTCGGTCGCTCAAACTGGGCAGAAATCTATTTCTTTATACACCACGATGAAGTTGCTCTCCCAGTTAAGTGGGGTAAGGCCAGTGATGCCGGCACCATCCTCCAAAGATATTTTACTCAATGGAGAGATGGTCTTATTTACAAAATCAGTGCGATCATCCGGTAAAAAGCGCAGGTAATCCTTATATATCTGTTCTATGTCCAGACCTAGTTCTACAGATACGATTTTTGCGTATTTGTCCAGCAATATCTTATCTCTGCCTAAGGTTTCTAACCAGCAATTTTTCATCCTTTCCTGTAGTTTTGAGGTACTGTAGAAATATATGCCTCCATCAATTTCCTTTGCTTTTAACGAAGAATAATTAGATATCTTTATTTTTCCGCTTTCGGTATCTTTAGGATTGAGTAATTCTTTTGAGACAGGAATTATCTTCATGTGATATGCGAAGCTATCTTCAGTATAATACGTTTCGTATGCAATGGCAGAGACGGAACTGATGGGTAGTTTGAGGAGAGAGATATCATTCGCGTCATAAGCTTCAACTATGACCTGAATTGTCTCTTTAAGAGATAATGGTCTCCAGTCTCGTTTTTCATCCTGATGATATTTTTGGTCTAATTCTCCCTGTTCACCTAAGATTTTGATTGCTTGGACACCGTCAAGATAAGTGTTTGCTGTAAGTATTTCGTATTTTGGCATTTATTTCACGTTGAGTGAATGGTGCAGAAAATTTAAATGTATTAAGTTATCCAAGAGAGGTGTTATTGTTGGTTCTGAAGGTTGTTCTCTAATGAACGAAAAGAAGTTAAATTATTGGGTGGAACTTGTGGTATGGGTCATGCACATGATGATGATGAGTTTTTGGATGTTTCGCGCGTCGTTGAGATGGGGATTCCTGAAAAAGTTGTTTCGGTTTTGAGGGATGACGGGATTATCAGGTTTAACCCGCCGCAGAAGATGGCGCTTTCCCAAGGGCTGCTTTCGGGCAAAAATATGGTTGTTGCGTGCCCTACTGCTTCTGGGAAGACTGTTATTGCCGAGCTTGCTATTGTCAATACTGTGCTTAATCTCAAGAAGAAGGCGGTTTATATTGTGCCGCTTAAGGCGCTTGGGAGTGAGAAATACAGGGAGTTCAGGGAGAAGTACGAGGGGCTTGGGATTCGTTTTGCGCTTTGCATGGGGGGGCGTGATTCCAAGGAGGTATGGCTTGCGGATTATGATGTGGTTATTGTTACTGCTGAGAAGCTTGACAGCCTTATCAGGCACGGGATTGACTGGGTCAAGGATGTCGGGCTTGTGGTCTGCGATGAGATTCATCTTCTGAATGATGTGTCGAGGGGGCCTACACTTGAGGTCACTATTACACGGCTTCGGGATCTTTGCTCATTTCAGATACTGGGGCTGTCTGCTACTATCAGCAATGCAGAGGAGCTTTCGAAGTGGCTTTCAGCTTCGCTTGTCCGGTCTGATTACAGGCCGGTTGAGCTTGCTCTCGGGGTTTATCATGATTGTAAGATGTATTTTAAGGGGAAAACGCAGGCGGTCAGTGAGAGGAAGGATAGCCTGCTTGCGCTTGTTGAGCATATTGCAGGTCAGGGGAAGCAGGCGATTGTGTTTGTTAATTCACGGCCGAGCGCCGAGAGCCAGGCTGAGAAGGCAGGGGAGGTTACACGCAGGTTTTCAAAGGGGATGGATAAGGCGGCTTCTTCGGTTCTTTCTGTTCTTTCGCACCCGACGAAGCAGTGCAGGAGGCTTTCGAGGATTGTTTCGGATGGGGCGGCGTTTCATCATGCGGGGCTTGCGCCTAAGCAGAAGGATATTGTTGAGGAGAATTTCAGAAACGGGAAGATAAAGGTAATTTGCGCTACGCCTACGCTTGCTGCCGGGGTCAACCTGCCTGCGGCTTATGTGGTTGTGAGGGATCTGACGAGGTTTCTCTCGGGGTATGGGATGAGGCCCATTCCTGTGCTTGAGTTCCAGCAGATGGCGGGGCGGGCGGGGAGGCCGAAGTATGATGATAAAGGGATTGCGCTTGCGTGTGCCAAAAATGAGTATGATGTCGAGAGGGTGATGGATGAGTATGTTAATGGAGATGTTGAGGAGATTCTGTCGAAGCTTGCGCTTGAGCCTGTTCTTCGTGCGCATATTCTTTCGCTGATTGCTACCGGGCATGTTTATACTGACGGGCAGCTGATGAATTTTATGAAGAAGACGTTTTATGCGTTCCAGTATAATGACCTACATGAGCTTGACAGGAATGTGCATAAGATTGTTGATATGCTTCGCGATTATAAGCTGATTGAGTGGAGCGAGGAGGGGGATATCTCGAGTTCTTCGCTTTTCCAGAGTGCGGATTCTTATCATGCGGTTAAGAAGATGAGGGCTACTGTGCTTGGGAAGAGGGTTGCTGAGCTTTATATTGATCCTGTGACTGCGTGGCTTTTTGTGCATGGGGTGAGGAAGTGTGCGCGGATGAAGGT
>CBDUVR010000224.1:0-2482 GCA_965370705.1 uncultured archaeon
CCACAACACCAGAGCCGTACAATGCACTGCCCTTTATGCTTATTGGAAACCTTTCGCCGTCGTCTATGAGCACTCCTGACGGGTCTTCAAACTATACGCGAGAAACATCAATACCGCTTGACGGTACAATACAGGATGATTGTTCTGGCACAAAGTCAGACAGTGCAAAGTACGGGGCGAAATATGTGATGTCTAACGGAGGTACAAATTACTCTGTTATTGCAGATTTGACATCAACTTCGTGGGACTCCACAGGAGCAATCCTTGGTTGGTACAATGTCACGATGATTGCATTCTCAGAGGGTGATGATGACGGTCTATATACAAACGGCACAACCACTCTTGTGGATGCGTTTTACCTAACAACAATTCCTCAATCAGACTACATCCAGGTCTCTCCATCATCAGACGGTTGGTCTCGCTCGCCGTTCAACTTCACAATAAACGTGAGCGATGAGGACAACGATACTCTAAGCGTTTACTTCTACCTGAAAAAGGGCTCAGGGACATGGGCTCTTGAAGACACATGGACATGCCAGACGTGCAATGATAACCAGACAACATTTCAGAGAAACTTCACACAGCTTGAAATAGACACCTGGTATTACATCATAAACGCATCAGACCAGTCAGGGAATATAAACGCTTCTCTGCAAAGCGGAAGTTTCACGGTTGAGGAAGACGATATATCATTCATCGATCCCGTGCCAACCACAATAGACATAAACAGGAGTGCAGGAGCCGTAACTCTTGCAGTAAGGCTTTATGATGACGATAATTCTTCATACACCACAAACCTTTCATTCTTATTTCCAAACGAGGTGAAATTCTGGATAACAAACGACACTACCGCGTCAATATGGAATGAGGAAACAACAGACACAAAGAATGCAACGCATTACTATCTCAGTTTCGATCCTGATTGCACTTATGCTGCCAACCAGCAGGACTGGAAAGTCAATATATCAAGCAATTATTTCAAGGACAATGACACAGAAGGTTTCTTCAGTCTTAATGTAAACATTTACGGAGACCTTATAGCAACCCACAGTTTCCCGGACACAACCACAAATTATACTCAGGACGATTTCATCCCTGTCAACGGCACTGTTGATGATAAGTGCGGAGCATTAACCGGAGTCTCGGTTTATTTTAATATGACTTCAGGGGCAAACTCGTATCGCTGTCCTCCTTCAGGGGATGCATCAGATGACGGCGGTGGGTTGTACTCATGCAGCTTTAACACTGCAGGTAAGCCGGCAGGATATTACAACATAACCTTGATGGCCAACAAATCCTATAATAACCCGGACACGGATTTTCTTGAGAGTGCGTTTTTCCTGTCATCACCAATACAGCTTAGCGCGCCAAACATAACACCAAAGTCATCAGGATGGGGAGTTGAGAGGAATTTCTCGATTATATTGAGCCATTATACTGATGTCAACCTGACTTTGTGGCACAGCAAGGGATTAAGCGGTGGGCCATACAGTGTTGCAAACAATACCATTGTTCCAGCACCTTCAAACACACAAGTGGATGTATTTCAGAATTATACATGCACAGACATACACACATGGTTTTTCAAGTTCAATGCAACAGATGTAAATGATGGAGGGGACTCGTCAACAGGCTTTGTCGACTACGCTATTACGAAAGACATTATTGTATTGGGGCAGGACGAAGTTGGAAACGCATCGTATGTGAACCGTTCAGACACACTTGTGCCTATAGCAACACATTTTGCGCACAGTGTAAACGACACTGAGCGAAATATTCTTGTCACAAGCCCTCAGGCAACACTATACATGAATGCAACAACAGACAATGATGCTGCGTTCACCACATTTGCATCCAACCAGACAAACTCAAGCGGGTATGCGAATTTTTATTTCCTGCCTAACTGCTCATATTCTGTTGGGGAGCAGAAATGGAGAACATACACTTCTGAAGACACATGCTATTCAAATGCACTTTCAGAAAACTTTACAGTATATCTACAGGGAGACCTGAGGCCAAATGTCACGATTCCGGTAAATCTATTTGAATACCAGAATGGTGTTGAGAATGTCACAATAAACATAACAGTTCCGGACGAATGCAATGTAAGCATAACCGGTGTTTCATTTAATATCACACTGAACAATACTGATGAAAGCACTATTGACTACTGTACAAATATCGTCGAGCTTGGCAGCGGGAATTATTCGTGCGAGTGGAACACAACATCAACAGGTGTCGGCAGGTATGATGTAATCGTGCTTGTATATGGAGTTGAGTATTATAATAACGGCACAACCACCAGAGTTGACTCGTTTAGAGTTATCCCGCCACTAAACAATCCGGCGAACCTGACCAATAGTTCGATACTGCAGAACCCCTGGGGCTGGGGCGGAGTCTTCAACTTTTCAGTAGAAGTTTATGACCATGATTATGACAATGTTAATGTCAGTTTCTGGACATCCCCTGACAATGACACCTG
>CBDUVR010000225.1:0-2436 GCA_965370705.1 uncultured archaeon
CGTTTTTACAGTTGTTTTATCGGCATGTTGTGAAACCAACAGACTTATAAATGAAATCTATTAATAATTTGCCATGCCTGAAAATTCTAAAAAATGTAATTTTAGCAAGCTGTTTCCACATAAAGTTATAAGGCCTCCTCAGATCGATTTCATGAAAAAGGCAGATGCTGCAATTAAGGAAAACAAGTGCCTGATAGCGCATGCGCCGACCGGCATCGGGAAGACTTGCGCTGCCCTTGTTCCCGCTGTCGCCCACAGCATTGAGAATGGAACAAAAGTCATATTTCTTACGCCGCGCCATGCGCAGCACAAGATTGTTATCGAGACTTTGTGCAATATGAAAAAAAAGTCAGGCTTTGACATAAAAGTGACAGACCTTATCGGAAGGAAATGGCTGTGCAACCTGCCTGAATCTGAGTCGATGACATCAGGGGATTTCAGGGAATATTGCTCGTCCTTAAGAAAAGAGGGGCGCTGCGAATATCATAAGCGGACCTACTCAGACACAATGGCGCTGACAGACCATGCCAAAAAGGTGATGGAGAAGATTGATGGCGCTATAATGCATTCAGAGGATGCAAAAGCGCTCTGTGATGGCGTATGCCCTTATGAGATATTTCTTGAGCGCGCGAAAAAGTCCAATGTGATAATCGCTGACTATTTTCATATGTTCCATCCTACAATGTACAAGAACTTCCTTGCAAAAACCGGGACAAAGATCGAGAATGTCATCCTTATTGTGGACGAGGCGCACAACCTGCCAATGAGAGTCCGCTCGCTCCTTTCAGTACAACTGTCAGACAGGCAGGTTTCGGGCGCTGTCAAGGAGGCAAAGGAGCTGGATGAGGATGAGCTTGCGAAGGATCTTGAGTTCATATACCGCAAGCTTAGTGAGAATGCACACAGGATGCTTAAAAGCGACGAAGAGAAACTGATTGAGATATCTGATGTTGTTGATTGTGTGGAGGAGACCGCGGATTATAATTATTTCATCCGGGACATGAAAAGGGTGGCAGAGATAGTGAGATGTGAAAAAAAGCGGTCTTTTCTTGGCGGCATTGCAGGGTTTCTTGAGCGCTGGAAAGAGGAAGGGAAAGGGTATGTGAGAATCCTGAAGAGAGTGCAGTCCAAAAGGGGGGGCTATATTTATCTCTATGTTCATGAGTGCCTTGACCCATCGATTGCAACCAGGGAAATCTTTGACAGCCTTAACTCAGCAATACTCATGTCCGGGACTCTTCTACCTCTTGAAATGTATAAAAATATCCTTGGAATCTCAAAATCAATTGAGCTAAAGCAGGATTCACCGTTCCCGAAATCAAATAAGCTTTCCCTTGTCGTCAAGGATGTTACAACTAAATACACTATGCGCTCGAGAAAAGAGTCTGTGAAGATTGCAAACTGCCTTGTGCAGATAATCAATTACACGAAAGGGAATGTCGGTTTGTTTTTTCCTTCTTATTCTATGAGGGATGAGATATATGATATTCTCGCGGGGTCCATTGAGAAGAAAGCGCTTATTGAGAAGCAGAATATGGTGAAGAAGGAGAAGCTTGAGTTCTTGCGCGAGTTTGCTGCGCTCAAGGATGAGGGAGCGGTTCTTTTTGCAGTAGTTGGCGCTAACTTTTCAGAAGGGATAAGCTATGACGGCAAGATTATGAATGCATCTGTGCTTGTGGGGCTGCCGCTGCAGAGGCCGGATATCCTGACAGGTGCGCTGATAAAGTTTTATGATGAGAGATTCAGGAAAGGATGGGAATATGGGTATGTTTTTCCTTCCATGAACAGGGCTGTGCAGGCAGCAGGAAGATGCATACGCTCAGAGAAAGACCGGGGGATGATTGTGTTTATGGATGGGAGGTACCTGTGGGAAAATTACAGGAAAGTTATCCCGAAAGATTATGAGCTTGTTGTTTCGCGGGACCTGAAGAAGGAGATTTGTGAGTTTTTCAAGGATAGGGGGTCGCTTGAGGGCTATTCTCAAAAATGAATCGTGTCTGTCTGCTTCAACAGATCATCCTGCGGTATTGTTGTCTTTTTCCTGTTCATGCATTACATGAATCATATTACTAATTGCGATATATACTCCTGCACTAAACATCTCTTCAGCTAATTGTTTCTTAGATGCCTGTTTCAATTCCTGTTTTCTCTCTTTCCAGATATCAGGAAATACTTCTTTAACCAGTGAATCTGTCATTACTTCCGGCAACATCTCGTCAAACTTTTCCGGAGGCACATCAACGTGGATTTTGCCCTTTTCTTCGCCTGACAGATTATCCTTTAATTTTTCAAAACATTCAAAACAGGAATGCTTTTCTGAATTTATCATATCTTCAGGGCATTCTATCTCTTTTCCGCAAAAACTGCAGTTTACCTTCAATTTTTTTCCTTTCATCATGATTTTTTATCGTATATTAAGTATATCCAACGATAAAA
>CBDUVR010000226.1:0-2432 GCA_965370705.1 uncultured archaeon
GTGCTCATCATTTCCATTAGCTTGTCTGCGCCGCTTACTTTTACTTTCTTGGTTCTTACGCGCAAAAGTTCGGAATCGTCTATTGAGCCGCTGCCGTCTACATCAAGCTCTTTTAGTTCGCGGAATTCGCGCATTGCGCGCGAAGGATCATTCGCAAAAAACGCTTTCATGCCTTCTGTCTGTTTTAGCACATCTTTCGGGACTTTTGCGCTGCCGTAGACAAGCTTGAATAGGGCTGATGCCATTGTGCTTGGGCGGCTGCCTAGTTTTACGCTGCCTTTGTCTGCTGCGTATTCTCTTATTCTTGATGCGTACAGGACCAGGAGGTTTGTCAGGAAGTAGATTCCGAAAGCGGCGATTCCTATTGCGAAGTTGCTGTTGCCTTCACGGTCTCTTGAGAACATGAAGTTCCATGCCATGTACCATGCGATTGTCGGGACTATGCTTATGAGGGTTATGATCAGCACATCTTTGTGCTTTATGTGGGATATCTCGTGGCCGAGTACTGCTTTTAGCTCTTCTTCTGTGAGGAGGTTTCTTATCGGTTCTGTTATGCATACTCTTGCGTCTTTTGTCCATCTTCCGAAGGCGAATGCGTTTGGAATCGGCATTTTTGAGATGCCTATTCTCGGTTTTGGAATCTTTGCTTTTCTTGCGAGTTCGGCGACCATTCTGTGGAGTTCCGGTTCTTCCTGTTCTGTTACGTAGTGGACGCGCATTGACCAGTTCACAATTCTTGGGCCAAGCATATACTGGATTAGCATCATCACTGTTGCAAGGATGCCGTAGAGCATGAAGCTGCCTACTCCAAGATAGGTGCCTGCGACAACGAACAGGGAGTAGATTATTGCGAAGAAAGCGCCCATGACAAGATACATTTTTAGCTGCAGCCACATTTGTTTCACCCTGTTTAGATATTTTTAGTGTATCTTTTTAAATGATTGTGTTGCTGCCGGAGCGGGGGCATAAGGGATGTTGCGCCCGAAGAGTGTTATGATTTCCACAGGCCGTGGAGATTGCAGTATATTCTTGCTTCTGTTTTTTCTGCTTTTATTTCGAAGACTGCTTCCGGGCTGCTGCCTGGTTTCATGAATTTTCTGTGTAGAGCGCCGTTGGCGGCAATCTCAATCCATTCAATGTAATGATTGTCCTCCATCGGGTGCGGGACAGAGCCGACTTTCACTTTTATTCCTGTTTCTGTTTTTTCGATTACTGGAACATGCTTTTCCTGGCCTGTATCATCTGTCTTTTCATGCTGCAGTTCCATTGGCTTTCCGCAGCAGACGAGCTGTCCTGCGCCTGCGTGCAGTACCTCAACAATATTTCCACAGATGCTGCATTTGTAGATTTGTCTTTTTTCTGTCATTTTTTTACCCCCTAATCCATGAGTCTTTTTTCTCCTGTTATCTTTTGGATGCCGCTAATGTCCTGGGTTGCTTCGAGACAGCCAAGATATTTGTTGTCTTTGTCTCTCAGGGCAAAGTATTGTATCAGGATCTTGTGCTTTTCTTTGTTTTCGCCAATAGGCAGGTCTATCCAGAAGCGGGCTTTGTCTCGTTTTCCTTCTTTCATCTCTTTTAATATCTGTTCAACCTTGTCAAGGCTTTTTTTCGGGTGGCAGTCGCGGACGTCTCTGTCGATTATCCCGGCAGGCCTTTTGAAGAGCCTTGTTTCGTGCCTGTTCCAGGCTAAAACCTTGTCGTTTTCGTCGAGAACCGAGAACTCGAGAGGGATTGTTTCCAGCAGGGCGTTTAATACATCATCCGGCAGTTTTCCAATCATTTTGGTCCCCTCTAGTATTGTTCGCATTTTAGTTCAAAGTAGCTTTTCGGATGGTCGCATGAGGGACATTTTTCGGGGGGTTCTTCGCCTTCGTGTATGTATCCGCATTTTCTGCATACCCAGTAAACTTTTTTTTCTTTTTTGAAGACTGTGTTGGCTTCAATCTCTTTTAGCAGCTTTTTGTATCTTTCTTCATGATGCTGTTCTGCTCTGGCAATTGCTCTCAGCCTCACGGCGATTTCGCTGAGACCTTCCCTTTCGGCAGTATCTGCAAATCCGGGGTACATCTCTGTGTATTCGTAGTTCTCTCCTGCGATGGATGCTTTCAGGTTATCTTTTGTGTTTCCAAGGACTGTTGGCGCTGCAGCTTCGACTTTGATTTCGTCAAGATTCTCGTCTGTTTTCTTTTTCAGCTCGCTGATCAGTCTGAAGAGCCATTTTGCGTGCTCTCTTTCGTTGTCGGCGCTGAGAAGGAAGATTTCTGCAATCTGCTCAAATCCCTCTTTTTGCGCGATTTTTGCATAAAAAGTGTAGCGGTTTCTTGCCTGGCTTTCGCCAATGAATGCTTTGGTCAGGTTTTCAATTGTGTTTTTCATGATTTTCACCTCTGGTTTATCTGGGGGTATGATTTTTTTATATCTTGTTGTTTT